>NZ_JBHFLM010000082.1:0-9528 GCF_041928655.1 Pelatocladus sp. BLCC-F211
TAGAACTCTTGCAAAAGTGTTTTGTGGTATAATTAAAAGTTTGATAATTTGCGATTAGGAATTTGATCAGCAGTGAAGATAGAGAAAGCCAAACAGCTTACTTCAAGAAAATTTAAGCGCATGACCGGAGTAAGCCGTAGAACTTTTGAGTTAATGGTTGAGTTAGTCAAAGCTTCGGAGCAAAATAAAAAGAAATCCGGTCGCCGTCCTAAATTAATTATTGAAGACCAGGTTTTAATGGTTATTCAATACTGGAGAGAATACCGTACTTATTACCATATTGGATTAGACTGGGGGCTTTCGGAATCTGCGGTTTGTCGGATAGTTTATAAAATTGAAAATATTTTAATTAAGTCAAGAAAGTTTAGTCTGCCTGGTAAAAAAGAATTATGTCTAATGTCATCCGAGGAAGATTTAGTTGTAATGGATGTGATGGAAAGCCCAATTGAAAGACCGCAGAGAGGGCAAAAAAGATTTTTTAGCGGTAAACAAGGAGAGCATACTTTAAAAACACAGGTAGTTATTCATCAAAAAACTAGTCAAATCATCTGCTTAGGGCATGGTAAGGGGAGAATTCATGATTTTAGGCTATTTAAAACCAGTGGAGTAAGATTTGGAGAATTACTCAAAGTCATAGCGGATAAAGGGTATCAAGGAATTAATAAAATTCATCAATTGAGTGAAACACCAATTAAAAAAACAAAGGGTGGAAGGTTGATGAAAGAACAAAAGAAATATAATCGAGAGATCAATCGATTAAGAATCACTATTGAACACGTTAATCGTCGTCTAAAAATCTTCAATATTTTGGATTATAGATATCGAAATCGTCACCGACGTTTTGGCTTAAGGTCGAATTTAATTGCGGGAATTTATAATCACGAATTAGCCATATAAATCGATTAAAAAATCAAATTTATCAAATAATTTCAGTAATTAATCAATAACTGAAACAACGTTTGCTGCCATTTTTTTTAGTTAGCGATCGCCTGATAATACTTGAGCGAAAAAATTTATAAACTCTTACTATTTGAATTGCCAAAAACTGAAATTAAAATAACCCTTGATTATACCACAAAATATTTATGCAAGAGTTCTCTTAAAAGCGGCGACTTCCCGCCTGATGTCAAGTTCCAAAGTTTTGATTTCATCACCTAATGCACAAGCATCGACAAAAGCTTCGACTTCAGACAGAAGAATTGAAGGGTTATTGTGGTCGAATGCTTTGCGAAAAGCTTGTTTGATCTCTTGTTCTCGGAAAAGTTCAAGGACTGGCTGAGGCTTGCCAACACCATACTCTACCAAGGCGTAGGCGTAAACACCGCTAAAATCAGCGGGAGGATGCTCAGGGTCAAGTTTAAATTGTTTTAATAATTTAATTACTATTTCACTGCGCTGAATCTTATCTTTGATCAAAGAAGTCGGATTTACGATGCCAGTAATTGCGCTGATTAAAGAGTTCAGGTCAATAGATATCACAGGCGCGTTTTGTATAAAAGGTAAATGCAGAGTTTGCTTATCCTTATATTAGCGCCTGGAAATTTTCGATGAAATTAGCTTTTGTGTCCAAAGAATTGTCATTAGTAACAATGACACAAACTTTCAGGCTGCAAAAACTTATCTAACGACTATTTCTACTGCGTTCAATCGCATTTTTTACGAACATTTGTACTAAAACTGGTCTGGAATAAGTATGGAGTAAATACGAAAGCAAAATTTCTAGAGTTATTAATTCCCAAATTTATCAGTTAACAGCCAAAAGACAAGTTCCGCAAGGCTTTGAATTAGCTTTACGGATCTGGCTTCGGTATCAAAAACGATACCCCCAGGGGAATTCGAATCCCCGTTACCTCCGTGAAAGGGAGGTGTCCTAGGCCTCTAGACGATGGGGGCGCGGTTCACACTTTTATAAATTTAGCGGCTTTTACTTTTAATGTCAACAGGTCAAACGAATAATTTGATAGCAAAATTTTAAATAGCAGCAGGTTAAACTTAGTGGAAGCAAAAGTGATTCATCGCCAATGGTTAAAAAATGCACTTTAGGAGGTAAACATGACACTCAAAAGCTGATAAATCAAGCATTAGCACCCTCTCTTTTTAACCAATCCGAACAAATTGCTGTATTATAGGCAACTAAGTAGAAAAGATTTTTCTACTTCATCAAAAAAAATTAAGTTGTGATGTTGCACCTAGTCAGTTAAATCTTTACAATTCTTTACAAGAGATTTTGAAAAACATAGCTCAAAATCTACAACATGGAAGCATCTTTTGAAATCACCTTGCAGATGGTTATAGCCGTCGTTGCGGGTATCAGCGCTCAGGTAATAGCTGCGTACCTCCGAGTACCCAGTATTGTATTTTTATTACTGTTTGGTATTCTGCTTGGCTCTGACGGCTTTGGGCTATTGCATCCCCATTTGTTAGGCACTGGGTTAGAAGTTATTGTCGCTCTGGGAACGGCAATAATTTTGTTTGAAGGCGGACTTAACCTAGAATTGCGAGAATTAAACAAAGTTTCTACAAGTTTGCAATTACTTGTAACTTTGGGAACTTTAATCACGTTACTTGGTGGGACGATGGCGGCTCACTGGCTGGGTGAATTTCCTTGGCCGATCGCTTTTCTGTTCGCCTCTTTAGTAGTTGTCACAGGGCCGACGGTAATCAGTCCTCTACTTAAGCAAATTAATGTGGAACGACCAGTAGCCACATTGCTAGAGGGTGAAGGAGTTTTAATTGACCCTGTTGGAGCCATTCTAGCCGTAGTAGTGCTGAACACGATCTTAAATGATAATGCCGATGCCTTTGGGGCGATCAGCAGCTTGCTCATGCGACTAGGTATTGGTGGCATAATTGGTGCCGTAGGTGGGTGGCTGATGGCGTTAATTTGCAAATATGCCAATTTTCTTTCCTTTGAGGTCAAAAACCTAGTAGTCTTGGCTGGTTCCTGGGGCTTATTTGTACTAGCACAAATGCTCCGCAGTGAATCAGGATTGATGGCGACTGTAGTGGCTGGTGTGGTGTTTGGAACCGCTTCGGTGCCAGAAGAACGGCTTCTGCGACACTTCAAAGGTCAGTTGACAATTTTCTGCGTTTCAGTCTTATTCATCTTACTGGCTGCTGATTTATCTATTGACAGTTTGTTTGCACTAGGTTGGGGTAGCTTATTTACTGTTTTGGCGTTGATGTTTGTTGTCCGTCCAATCAATATTTTGTGTTGTACCTGGAACAGCGACTTAAACTGGCAACAAAAACTATTTCTGAGCTGGGTTGCACCTAGAGGGATTGTTTCTGCTTCTGTAGCTTCTTTGTTTGCGATTTTACTGACTAAACACGGTATTAACGGTGGTGATTCTATTAAAGCCCTTGTTTTCTTGACAATTATCATGACAGTTTTCTGTCAGGGGCTAACTGCTGGCTGGATTGCTCGGTGGTTGGAAATTACGTCCAAAGAAGCGACAGGGGCGGTAATTGTTGGTTGCAATCCTTTGAGTATTTTTATTGGTCGGCTGCTACAAGAGAGAGGAGAAACTGTTGTCATGATTGACACTGATCCTGAAGCAAGTCAACAAGCCCAGGCCGAAAACCTACGAGTATTAACTAGTAGTGCTTTAGATGCCAATGTTTTAGAAGAAGCAGGATTGGCTTCGATGGGGACTTTTTTGGCAATGACCAAAAATGGTGAGGTGAATTTTGTGTTAGCCCAACGAGCCGCAGAAGAGTTTAACCCACCCCGCGTCTTGGCAATTTTTCCCCGCGATCCCCAAGCTAATAATGGTAAAAATAATACTAAAGTGAACCAGGCTTTTATAGCAGACTTTCAAATTAAAACCTGGAATCAATATCTCAAAGATGAGCAAGTCAAGCTAGGGATGACGACACTTAAAGAACCTGGTTTTTCATTGCAAAAGGTTCAGTTGCAAGCATTAATCCGGACTGGGGAGTTAGTACCACTATTTTTAGAACGGGATGAGAAATTGCAAATCATGCCTGCGGGTGAAGCTTGGCAAAGTGGCGATCGCATTATCTACCTCTTGCATGATCCCAGACCGAATCTTTTGAAACGTCTATCGGGTGGTAGAGATGCAAATCGCCTCTCTTTAGAAAAACTACCGGAAGTTGAGGAAATTCCGATCACTAAATTATCTCAATCTCAACTTTCTGCTAGTGATGCTCCCGCACCTTGAATATTACTCGATGCTAATTTATCACCTTCAGAGTTGCCAAGTTGAGCTTTCATTTGTTTTTCTTGCCACAATACGCTCAATAAATGCACCACAGAAATGATAATGGCAGCTATGGAAAGAATATAACTGTGGATGGTGTAGAGTCTTTGGATCGTGAGCGTACTAATTGCGCCACCACCAGTTAGGATTTCGCGTAGCTGCGAACCAATCAAAGGAATTGCTTCAACGGTTCCCAATTCAATGCTAAAACGCCAGAATCCTTCTTGATCCCAGCTTAAAATCATTGCTGTCCAACTTAAGCCAATTACAGTTAGGGTGAAGAAGATTCCACTAATCCAGGCTGATAACCAACTCTTGCGAAACTGTCTACCTAAAAATAACACTACAATTTGCACGAGTGCGATCGCAATTACTCCATTACCTGCAATATTGTGGGCTTTGCGGAATAACCAACCATATTGCACCTGATCTGTTATTAGTTTTAACGACTGATAAGCCCTACCTGCTGCTGGTTCGTAGTAAATAGACAACAAAATGCCAGTAGAAGCTGCAACCAAAGATAGGGTAAGAATGACGACAGATAATACTGTAGCTATCCGCCGCAGAACCCTATTAAACTCGGTGCTTTCCATCACTCACCGCTCCTTTTGTTAACTAGGAATGTACTTTTATTACAATTTTAACTAAGAAATATTAAGAAAAAATAATTTGTCATTAACAATCAAAGCCTGAAGTCATCCCAATACTGCAAGGGATAGGATTTTTCGTCATAATTTTGGGGTTGTACCAGACGCGATATATCGCGTCTCTGGTGGATTTAAATGTCAATTGATTTGTCTTATCCGAGCAGTATTGGAAGTAATCCCGTTTCACTATAAGTCAATACGGTTCAGTTAAGGATAATAGTAGGTTGGGTTGAGGCTTTGCGAAACCCAACAGTGCTTGAAAATTAGGACTTACGCAAAAAACCTCTCAAACTCTCATTCCTCTGTGTACTCTGCGTCTCTGTGGTTTGTTTTCCTGTGACCCGTGCGTAAGTCCTGTGAAAGTTTTATCATAAACGTAATTTCATCAATCACATGATGAGCGAATGTCTCATGAAGTGCGATCGCTCTCATATCAAGTTCGGATAATTAGTTATACTTCCCACAATCATTGCACCCCACCCCCAACCCCTCCCCGCAAGCGGGGAGGGGAGGTTTTAGCGTTAGGTAAAACCGGGGTGGGGTTCTTTGGGAATTATAAGTAATCAAGCGAACCTGATATCAATACCAAAAACAAAAGAACCCCGACTTCTGCAACAAGTCAGGGTGTTCTGGTTATCTCAAACTGATAACCACAGATGAATTATTTAATCCATAACTTATTGTGCTGCTAAATACTCATACAATTGCCAACGGGCGTCTACTTCTGCTTGCGCTTGTTGTAGTAGACTTTGAGCAAGTTCGGGTTTACTCTTCACAAGCATTTTGAAGCGATTTTCTTGATACATTGACTGTTCTAGTGATTGTTTAGGCGATCGCATATCCAATTGCAAAGGATTTTTACCCTGTTCTCGCAACTCTGGGTTATAGCGATACAACAACCAACGACCTGATTCTACCAAAGCTTTTTGATTATTCATAGCTGTGGTCATATTAATGCCGTGGGCGATGCAATGACTGTAAGCAATAATCAGTGATGGGCCGTTGTAAGCTTCGGCTTCTAAAAATGCTTTTAGTGTTTGATCATCTTTAGCGCCTAATGCTACACTCGCTACGTAGACATTACCGTAACTCATCGCCATTAATCCTAAATCTTTCTTGGCAGCAGGCTTACCACTAGAGGCAAATTTGGCGATCGCAGCCCGTGGAGTTGCTTTGGAAGATTGTCCGCCGGTGTTGGAATATACTTCTGTATCCATGACTAAGATATTAACATTCCGACCACTGGCAAGCACATGATCCAATCCGCCAAAGTCAATATCATAAGCCCAACCATCACCACCAACAATCCAGACACTCTTTTTAACAAGATAATCAGCTAACAATTTGAGATTTTGGATTTTGGATTTTAGAGACGTACCATGTAGAGACGTACCATGAAGAGACGTACCATGGTACGTCTCTACATTATCTAATTGCTGTTTAAGCAATTCTACCCTTTGTCTTTGCTCGTGAATATCTGCTTCTGTTTTCTGCGGAGCATTAAGAATAGATTGAACTAAATCCTCAGAAATTAACCCAATCCCCAATCCCTGATCCCCAATCCCCAATTCTCGCAATAATTCCGCCGCATACTCAGCATGTTTATCCAAAGATAAGCGAAAACCAAAACCAAACTCGGCGTTATCTTCAAATAAACTATTAGACCATGCTGGCCCTCTACCTTGAGAGTTTTTAGTCCAAGGAGTTGTTGGGAGATTACCACCATAAATCGAAGAACAACCAGTGGCGTTGGCAATCATCGCGCGATCGCCAAATAATTGTGATAGTAGTTTTAAATAAGGCGTTTCGCCACAACCCGCACAAGCACCGGAAAATTCAAACAATGGTTCTTGCAGTTGTTGTTGGCGAATTTGGTTTACTTTGAGTTGGCGTCGGTCAGGATTGGGTAAATTTAAGAAGAAATTCCAGTTTTCCCGTTCTTGCTCCCGTAAAGGTAGCTGGGGTTTGAGATTAATTGCTTTAGTTTCTGGCTGCAATTTATTTTTTGCAGGGCAAATTTCAACGCAGATACCGCATCCTGTACAATCTTCCGGTGCTATTTGAATCGTAAATTTCTGTCCAGCAAAGTCTTTATCTTTGGCATTGATAGACTTGAATGTTACTGGAGCATTTGTTAATTCGCTCTCTGCGTAAATCTTACTGCGAATTGCCGCATGGGGACAAACCATCACACATTTACTGCATTGTACGCAAACATCCGCTTCCCAAACCGGAATTTCTAGCGCTACATTGCGTTTTTCCCATTGAGAAGTACCCGTGGGGAAAGTTCCATCCGCAGGTAAAGCACTTACAGGTAAATCATCCCCTTCCCACCTCATAATTTTGCCTAAGACTTCTCGCACAAACTCAGACGCACTGTCAAGATTTTGGATGTTGGATGTTGGATTTTGGATTTCTATTTGTTGTGGAACATCGACTTTGTGCAGGTTTTCCAAAGTCTGATCCACTGCTTGTAGATTCATACGGATGACTTCTGCACCTTTTTTACCGTATGTCTTTTCAATAGCTTGCTTGATTTTGGCGATCGCTTCTGCTTGGGGTAAAACTCCTGCTAAGGCAAAGAAGCATACTTGCATGATAGTGTTAATGCGTCCACCCATGCCACTATTACGGGCGACTTGAGTAGCATCGATAACGTAAAATTTTAGTTGTTTGCTAATAATTTGCTGCTGTACTTTTTCTGGTAGATTTTCCCAGACAGTATCAGCATCATAAGGACTATTGAGTAAAAAAGTTGCCCCAGATACAGCATCTTTCAGTACATCTACCCGATCCAAGAATACCCACTGATGGCAACCGATGAAATTCGCTTTACCAATCAGATAAGTAGAGCGAATTGGCTTCGGCCCAAAACGTAGGTGAGAAACTGTCATCGAACCAGATTTTTTGGAATCGTAGACAAAATAACCTTGGGCGTAGTTATCGGTTTCTTCACCAATAATTTTGATTGAATTTTTATTTGCACCCACCGTCCCATCAGAACCCAAACCATAAAACATGGCTCTGACAACATGGTCTGGTTCAGTTGAGAAATTGGGATCAAAATTCAGAGAAGTATGATTAACGTCGTCATTAATACCAACAGTAAAGTGATTTCGCGGTTGTGGTTGGGCAAGATTCTCAAAAATCGCCCGTACCATCGCCGGGGTAAACTCTTTAGAAGAAAGACCATAGCGACCACCAACTATTGATTTTAGATTTTGGAGCCACTGCGTTGCGGGGGTTCCCCCCGTTGTAGCACGTGGCGTGATTTTGGATTTTAGATTGGTTTCATAAATAGCCGTGACAACATCAAGATACAACGGTTCGCCGGCTGAACCTGGTTCTTTGCTACGATCTAAAACTGCGATCGCTCTTGTGGTTTTTGGTAAAGCCTGAACAAATCTTTCAACATCAAAAGGGCGATATAATCTGACTTTGACAACACCGACTTTTTCACCACGGGCGTTGAGATAATCTACGGTTTCATGGACTGTTTCACAACCAGAACCCATCAAAACTATCACGCGATCGGCATCGCTGGCACCATAATATTCGTAAATTTGATAATGTCGTCCTGTGCGTTCCCCAAACTTGTCCATGACTTGCTGGACTATTTCTGCACAAACATTGTAGTAGGGGTTAGCGCGTTCGCGGGCTTGAAAATAAACATCGGGGTTTTGGGCTGTTCCCCGTAATACCGGTTGATCTGGAGTTAAAGCACGGGTACGATGGGCGAGAATTAATTCTTCATCAATGAGCGATCGTAAATCATCATCTTCGAGTAACTGGACTTTCTGAATTTCATGGGAAGTCCGAAAACCATCAAAAAAGTGCATAAACGGTACTCGCGCCGCCAGAGTCGCAGCTTGACCAATCAGCGCAAAATCATGGGCTTCCTGCACAGAAGCAGAACACAGCAACGCAAACCCAGTACCACGAGCTGCCATGACATCACTATGGTCGCCAAAAATCGATAAAGCGTGGGTAGCTAGAGAACGAGCAGCAACATGAATAACCGCACTAGTTAATTCTCCAGCAATTTTATATAAATTAGGGATCATCAACAATAATCCCTGGGATGAGGTGAATGTGGTAGTTAAAGAACCTGTTTGTAGCGCCCCATGTACAGCCGCAGCCGCTCCACCTTCACTCTGCATCTCGATTACACTGGGAATAGTATCCCACAAATTACGACGGTTTGACGCCGACCAAGCATCAGCCCATTCACCCATCGCTGAAGAGGGGGTGATAGGATAAATGGCTATGACTTCACTTAAACGGTAAGCAACACGGGCTACAGCCTCATTCCCATCAATGGTTGCAAAGGTTGTGTGCATTATTTCCTCCTGCAAGCTACCCCCAAAAGTCACGGTAGTTAGTAGTTAGTAGTTAGTAGTTAGTGGTTAAACGGGTTTTGATAAATATTTATCGAAGTAAATCTTTAAGTAGTCCAGTAGGGTGCGTTAGGCGCTCACATAATTTTTTCGTGAAAAACTAGATCAAAATAAGCGGCTAACACGTAAAGTTTCCGGGAGCTTGGTAGCCCCTCGGCTTTAGCCAGGGGCGGAAAAGCGACATTGCGGCTTGAGCCGCAGTCTCTAATTTGATAGAATTGAGCAATCCCAGTAGGAATAATCATCGGCGTGTTGAAGCCT
>NZ_JBHFLM010000083.1:0-2524 GCF_041928655.1 Pelatocladus sp. BLCC-F211
GAGCCAGTGCGTTGCGGGGGTCCCAAGAGTTGTAGCACCTGGCGTTTGAGGAACGTAGACGCGCCCTGCGCGGCTTCTCGCAGAGTAACCCAACATTATCAAGGCTTTGTTGGGTTTCGCTTGCACTCAACCCAACCTACATTTCTTCTTAACTTGTTTATTTTCATTCATGCCAGCAAAAGATATATACCATGATGCTGTTAAACAAGCTCTAATTAAAGATGGCTGGACAATTACAGCAGATCCTTATCCAATTAAATATGAAGAAGTTAAACTGTTTGCGGATCTTGCTGGAGAAAAAACCATTGCTGCGAGTAGACAAGGAAAACAAATTGTAATTGAAGTTAAAAGTTTTCTGAGTCGTTCTCCTATGCGTGATTTTGAAACCGCATTAGGTCATACCAATTTAATATGAAGACGCATACAAAGACCCCTCCCCGCAAGCGGGGAGGGGTTAGGGGAGGGGTAAAATTCTATGCAGCTTCACGAAGAATTGGTATCAGTATCTAATTTATAAGGCGTTACTTACTATTGAGCATCCCGAACAACACTTATATTTAGCAATAGGTCAAAAAATTTATGATGATTTCTTTCAACAAGTTGCTATTCAATTTATTTTAGAAAAATATCAAGTATCACTATTGGTTATTGATTTAGAACAAGAGGAGATTAGGCAATGGACAAGTTGACTCATTATCAAAATATAATCAAGCAGATTTTAACAGAGTATCAAAATATTTCCGTACAAGTTCCTGTTTCTGATGTAGATGAAGTGCTAATTTTTGATGATGAAAGAAGCCAATATCTTTGGTTTAATATTGGTTGGAAAAAAGGGAAAAGAGTTAAAGGTATTTCTGTTTATATTCGGATTAAAAATGAAAAAATTTACATTGAAGAAGATTGGACTGAGGAAGGAATAGCAACTGAGTTATTAAGGGAAGGTGTTCCTGCTAGTGATATTGTGCTGGCTTTTCAGCCGCCAGAGGTAAGACAATACACTGATTTTGCCACAGCTTAGAAATTTAAGTTTGATAACTATATTAATAGGTAAAAAGCAATGGATTTTTACACGGTGGTATTTCGGTATTCAATAATATTGAACAAAAATTTCTTGAAGAGAATAAATCAGAAATAGAGTCTGAATTAGAAAAAAATTTACTGTGGGAATCCATGGATAACAAACCGTACTCCAGGGTATCATTGCTTTATGATAGGGAAATATTAATTACAGATACTGATGATGATCTTACAACACTTAAAAGATTGGGCAATTGATGCGATGATAAATTTTCAAAAAGTAATGGATAAGTACACAAGTAAATGCTTAAACTCAATTTGATGATACCACCATCTTCAAACGTGATATCAATATCAACTTTAAGCGAATTAAAATGAATCGTAAGAACTTGGCTGTTGAATGTTGTGTAGAAGTGGCTAGTTTTGCCTAGTTTCAAAAATGTGCGATCGCACTCCCAATTCCTCAATCAACACTCAACCCTCTTTTTGCTGAAACTGGCTCAACAACCAACTTCCAACTTCAGATTGACTCATTTCCCGACTACGACGTAAAGCTTCTTCTAAAATGGCGATCGCTAACCCAGGTAATACCTGAGATTCACGTATACGTTTACTACCCTGATCTGCGATCGCATAGGCGATTATTTGGGCATTTTGCACATCCACAACCCAATACTCAGCAATACCCAACTCTTCGTAAAGCGATCGCTTTGTACCCAAGTCATCCAGCAGAGATGTTTTAGCAATCTCAATCACCAAATTCGGTGCAGGATAACGATCAAGATTGACAATTCCTGTACCAGTTGGGATAGTTTGGGTGCGTTCTCTGAGATAATATGCCACATCTGGCTGACAGTCATGAACACCAGTTTTACGAAAAGTGGTAGTGTCTAAACCTGTGGCTGGAATACTTTTGAGTGTTGTAAACAGGTTAACTGCAAAAATAATTACCACATGGTCTTGACCATGATCAAAACTAACTGGCGTCATCTCCAACCTCATATGCCCCTTATAGTAATAACTTTTTGCCTTCTCGTTAAGCAAGTTAGCGATTGTCTGCTCATACTCATCCCAAGGAGCATAAAACCATGTATCTGTGGGTAACTGGGTTTGTAACTCACTCATTGCCTAACCCTTTTGCCAGTAAGCTATATCTCTTGTAACTTAAATTCTCAGTTTTCAGCGTAACTTGTGACCTTTGGTAGTGAAAATGAATTGTATTGTGGGAAGCGATCGCACTCTTAACTCCACCCTTCAACCTTTGAACTAGAAATTTGCTCTTTAGCTGGAGCAGCAAGAAGCCTCTCACCGAAGCGAAGGGAGGTGATGAGATGAATTGCGAGTAAGTTGACGACAGTTTTCCGGCCAATGCCGTAAGGCGAGGAAGGAAAACATGGAGGAAGCGAGCAAAATATTTCATAAATTTGATATAATAGATTTGGTTGACTTCACCCCTATTGGTGACTGATAAGCCTCTGCCCAGTAGCATTGCGACTATTGGTAAGCG
>NZ_JBHFLM010000084.1:0-36460 GCF_041928655.1 Pelatocladus sp. BLCC-F211
ATCGGTTATTTAAATCAGTAGATGAGTTAAAGAATTTACTGGATAGATTGTTAAATCAGGGAGAACTAATAATTCAATGGGGACGAAAAGTAAAAAATAAAGGAAATGCTGCTATTGCAAACTAAATGTGGAACAGCTTACTATGGTTTGTAGTAAGGATTTTAGTCCTTAAATTTTAGAAGCCTAAAGCACTTACTACAAACTATTTTTTAATCATTTTGTACAGAAGTTGAAGTTTCCTGCTCTTGCTGTTCTGGTGTTTCTGATGCTGGCGACTCAATAGTTATCTCTGGTAATGTCGGTGGAGTCACCTCCGGAGATGCTTCCACAGTTGGTTGTGGAGTGGGTACTTTGCTTGCACGACGTCTAAAAAAGCCACCAAATCTTGGTTTCTGGGATTGTGTTTGCGGAACAGGTTCTGGCGTAGATTCAACAGTTGGTGTGACGCTGGGAGTAGGTGTAGGTTCTTTTTCTGGAATCGGTTTTTCTTGTTTGGGTGCTATTTCTGGTGTCGATTCAACAGTTGGTGTAACAGTTGGTGTCGGTTGTGTCTCCGGAACAGGTTGTTTCTCTTGTTGAGGTTGTGCTTCCGGTGTAGTTTCAACGGTAGGCGTGACACTAGGGGTAGGTGTCGGTTCTAATTCAGGAACAACAAGCTTTTCTTGTTCAGGTAATATTTCTGGTGTCGGTTCAGCAGTTGGTGTTTTTACTGTGTAGTTTGGATCTACAATTGTGCGAACTTGATCTGCTGAGAGTTGTCCTCTGAAAATTTGAGCAAGAGTGTCTTTTCCTTTAGGTTCGTAGGTGATCAACCTGACTGTGCTGTTGAATTCATTTTTGACAGTGTTACCTTGGCTATCGAGAAACTCTAGTTTGACCCAGTTTTTACCTGGTTTAAAGCCTTTGAGATAAACAGCTTGCCAGCGATCAAGAACAAAGCTTTCACCATTAATTGTGCAACGAATACGCCAATCTGCAAATAAATTATCAGGATTGTCTTTAACCAGCAGATGTAAGGGCGCATTAGTTAAATAAAAGTCCAGTAAAATCGGTTCTGCCCCATAGTTACCATCAGGACTGTTGTAAGTTAACAAGGGTAATGCTGGATCAGGATTATTATTGTCACTCTTTGTGAAAACATGAAATGTTGTTTGGGTGTAAGCACCTTCATTCTTATAGCTTTCGTGCCAAGGACGAGAGGCAAAAACACGTAGAGTATGAGTACCTGGAGGTAAGTCAGACAAGACTAGGGGTTGATTCAGGTCATAAACTGCTATTTCAGGTTGGTTGTCCAGAATTACTTCCAGATGAGGGCCTAAATTGAATTTTGGATCTTTATAAATGGGAAGATCCTTGACCTGAAAACGGACTGTGACTGTGTTGTCTTGAAGGATTTCATCTGATTGAGGTGAAACAATTGATACTTGCGGTCTGTATAAGATAGTAGTATTTCGTAGTTCTTGGATCACAGTCGGTGGGGCAACTTCTGAGAATTGCTTCGTTGAAATTTCTAGCTTTGGTTGCAAGCTACCAGATGGTTCTTGGCTAACAACTTTTTCACCACAGCTCGTCAAACTCAACACTAGTACAAAAATGATGAGCGATTTTAGGAGAGTTACAGCCGTCGTCCGCCACGAGTTCATGTTTTTTATTTACTCATTAACAACTGACAGATTATTTTTGCTCAAACTATCCACTCAAAAAATGAGCCAAAAGATGAAATCTGTGTTAGGTCTTGCCAGAAAAATCTAAATTTTAATTTGCTTATGACAGCATAAATTAATCTTATGTAATAAACATAACTATTTTTCTTAATAGGAATTTAACCATCTTTTAGTAGTGCCTCTAACAGAAATAGTCTGATCTGGCAATAATGTTGTAACTAAAATATAGAGTGGACTAATCGAAATTTAACTATAAACTTTGCGAATTGTTTCCCTTTGTAAAATATATGGAGAAACTATTGACTTTTGGACAAGTGCTTTGAACTCAGGAAGCAGATTACGCAATTACTCCAAGGATTTTGAATTATTGTTAAAATGTCTCCAACAATGTGCGAGATAAGACTTTATAATTCAACAGAAACCACTCTCCACATTAAAGTCTTCATCGCTGATCCAGAAAATTAATGGAGAATGCGACTAAGGTTTACAAAAGCCCAGAAGGCCGCCCTGTGGTAACCATGATTCCTCAGTCCTTTTTAAGAGAGGAGGTCGAATGACAATAAGTCCTCCGGAGCGAGAGGAAAAAAAGGCAAGAGTCATAGTTGATAATGACCCGGTACCCACTTCATTTGATCGTTGGGCTAAACCAGGACACTTCGACAGAACTCTAGCCAAAGGTCCCAAAACCACCACATGGATTTGGAACCTGCACGCACTCGCCCACGATTTTGATACTCATACAAGCGATTTAGAAGAAATTTCCCGCAAGATATTCGCAGCACACTTCGGTCACTTAGCCGTAGTGACTTTGTGGTTGAGCGGGATGATTTTCCACGGCGCTCGTTTTTCCAATTACGAAGCTTGGTTAAGCGACCCTCTCAACGTCAAACCTAGTGCTCAAGTCGTTTGGCCAATCGTTGGTCAAGATATTTTGAACGGGGATGTCGGCGGCGGCTTCCACGGTATTCAAATTACTTCTGGCTTGTTCCAAATTTGGCGTGGTTGGGGTATTACCAACTCGTTCCAACTGTACTGCACTGCGATCGGTGGTCTGGTATTAGCAGGCTTACTCTTGTTTGCTGGCTGGTTCCACTACCACAAGCGCGCTCCCAAGTTGGAATGGTTCCAGAATGCTGAGTCGATGCTGAATCACCACTTGCAAGTACTGCTAGGTTGTGGTTCCTTGGGCTGGGCTGGACACTTGATCCACGTATCCGCGCCCATCAACAAGCTGTTAGATGCAGGAGTCGCTGTCAAGGATATACCCTTGCCCCACGAGTTCATCCTGAACTCAGCGAACTTGATAGGTCTGTATCCCAGTTTTGCTAAGGGTCTGGCACCGTTTTTCACCTTGAATTGGGGCGTATATTCAGACTTCCTCACCTTCAAGGGAGGTTTGAACCCAGTTACAGGTGGCTTGTGGATGACAGATATTGCCCATCACCACTTGGCGATCGCAGTACTATTCATCATTGCTGGTCATCAATATCGTACCAACTGGGGTATCGGTCACAGCCTCAAAGAGATCCTCGAAAACCACAAAGGTCCCTTCACCGGCGAAGGTCACAAGGGTCTCTATGAAAACATGACCACCTCTTGGCACGCTCAATTAGGAACTAACCTTGCCTTCTTGGGTTCGCTGACCATCATCGTGGCACACCACATGTACGCGATGCCTCCGTATCCGTACTTGGCGACAGATTACGCCACCCAGCTGTGCATATTCACCCACCACATGTGGATTGGCGGCTTCTTGATTGTTGGTGGTGCTGCCCACGCAGCCATCTTCATGGTGCGCGATTACGACCCAGTAGTGAACCAAAACAACGTTTTGGATCGGGTAATTCGCCACCGAGATGCAATCATCTCTCACTTGAACTGGGTATGTATATTCCTTGGCTTCCATAGCTTTGGACTCTACATTCACAACGACACAATGCGTGCCTTGGGACGTCCCCAAGACATGTTCTCTGATACTGCAATTCAGTTGCAGCCCGTATTTGCTCAGTGGGTGCAAAACCTGCACACCCTAGCTCCTGGTGCAACTGCACCCAACGCGCTTCAACCTGTTAGTTATGCCTTTGGCGGCGGTATCGTGGCTGTAGGCGGAAAAATCGCAATGATGCCCATTGCTTTGGGTACAGCCGATTTCTTGGTTCACCACATTCACGCCTTCACCATCCACGTTACAGTCCTCATTCTGCTCAAGGGCGTATTGTTTGCCCGCAGTTCTCGTCTAATTCCAGACAAAGCAAACTTGGGCTTCCGCTTCCCTTGTGATGGACCCGGTCGTGGCGGCACCTGCCAAGTATCTGGTTGGGACCACGTATTCCTTGGTTTGTTCTGGATGTACAACTCCATCTCGATTGTGATTTTCCACTTTAGCTGGAAGATGCAGTCTGACGTTTGGGGAACAGTAGACGCAGCTGGTAACGTGTCTCACATCACCGGTGGCAACTTTGCCCAGAGTGCCATTACCATCAATGGCTGGTTGCGTGACTTCTTATGGGCGCAAGCTACACAAGTCATCAACTCCTATGGCAGCGCCCTGTCTGCTTATGGATTGATGTTCTTGGGCGCACACTTCATTTGGGCATTCAGTTTAATGTTCCTGTTCAGTGGTCGTGGCTACTGGCAAGAACTAATTGAGTCCATTGTTTGGGCGCATAATAAACTGAAAGTAGCACCAGCAATTCAACCCCGCGCTCTGAGCATTATTCAAGGTCGGGCTGTTGGTGTCGCTCACTACCTATTAGGAGGAATTGCCACCACCTGGGCATTCTTCCATGCACACATTCTTTCAGTAGGTTAGCAATCAGCCAGAAGAGTTAGTAGTTAGTAGTTGGGGGTTAGTAGAACTTGGTTATTTGTTGATTGTTGGTAATTCAGCAACCAATACTAAGTAGCTAACAACTAACAACTAACAACTAACAACTAACAAAGCTGATACGTGATGGCTAAAAGTCAGAGGACTTATCAAAAGCTATGGCAACAAAATTTCCAAAATTTAGCCAGGATCTCGCACAAGACCCGACTACACGTCGGATCTGGTATGCGATGGCTATGGGAAATGATTTTGAAAGCCATGATGGCATGACCGAAGAAAATCTTTACCAAAAGATTTTCGCTACTCACTTCGGTCATCTGGCAATCATTTTCCTGTGGGCTTCCAGCCTCTTATTCCACGTGGCCTGGCAAGGTAACTTTGAACAGTGGATTAAAGACCCTCTTCATATCCGTCCCATTGCTCACGCGATTTGGGACCCCCACTTTGGTAAACCAGCTATAGAAGCTTTTACTCAAGCTGGTGCTAGCAACCCTGTAAATATTGCTTACTCTGGTGTTTACCACTGGTGGTACACCATTGGTATGCGGACAAATGGCGACCTGTACATGGGTTCCATTTTCCTGTTGTTGTTGGCATCTGTGTTCTTGTTTGCTGGTTGGCTGCACTTACAACCCAAGTTCCGTCCAAGCCTCGCTTGGTTTAAGATGGCTGAGTCTCGTCTTAACCACCACTTGGCAGGTCTATTTGGTGTAAGTTCATTAGCTTGGACTGGTCACTTAGTCCACGTTGCGATCCCCGAATCTCGCGGACAGCACGTAGGCTGGGATAACTTCCTCAGCACCTTACCTCATCCAGCAGGCTTGCAACCCTTCTTCACTGGCAACTGGGGTGTTTACGCGGAAAACCCTGACACCGCCAGTCATGTGTTTGGTACTTCCCAAGGCGCTGGGACTGCCATTCTAACTTTCTTGGGTGGTTTCCATCCCCAGACTGAATCGCTGTGGTTGACTGATATGGCTCACCACCACTTGGCGATCGCAGTTCTGTTTATTGTTGCTGGTCACATGTACCGCACCAACTTTGGCATCGGTCACAGCATCAAAGAAATGATGGATGCCAAAACCTTCTTCGGTAAGCCCGTTGAAGGCCCCTTCAACATGCCTCACCAAGGCATTTACGAAACTTACAACAACTCTCTGCACTTCCAATTGGGTTGGCACCTGGCTTGCTTGGGTGTAATCACCTCCCTGGTAGCGCAGCACATGTACTCCCTGCCTCCTTACGCATTTATTGCTAGGGACTACACAACTCAGGCAGCGCTGTACACTCACCACCAGTACATTGCTATATTCTTGATGCTCGGTGCTTTCGCTCACGGTGCCATCTTCTGGGTACGTGACTACGATCCCGAACAAAACAAGGGCAACGTCCTTGAACGTGTTCTGAAGCACAAAGAAGCGATCATCTCTCACCTCAGCTGGGTATCCCTATTCTTGGGCTTCCACACCTTGGGTCTGTATGTTCACAACGACGTAGTAGTTGCTTTTGGCACACCTGAAAAGCAAATTTTGATTGAGCCTGTGTTTGCTCAATTTATCCAAGCTTCTCACGGTAAAGTGCTGTACGGACTTAACGTTCTGTTGTCCAACCCAGATAGCATTGCTTACACCGCTTATCCCAACTACGGCAACGTTTGGTTGTCCGGTTGGCTGGATGCAATTAACTCTGGCACTAACTCTTTGTTCCTAACAATTGGCCCTGGTGACTTCCTAGTACACCATGCCTTTGCTCTGGCGATCCACACCACAGTACTGATACTAGTTAAAGGTGCTTTGGATGCTCGTGGATCTAAACTGATGCCCGATAAAAAGGACTTCGGTTATGCCTTCCCTTGTGACGGTCCTGGTCGTGGCGGTACTTGCGACATTTCCGGTTGGGACTCCTTCTATCTAGCTACTTTCTGGGCATTAAACACAGTAGGTTGGGTAACATTCTACTGGCACTGGAAGCATCTAGGTATTTGGCAAGGTAACGTTGCTCAGTTCAACGAATCTTCCACTTATTTAATGGGCTGGTTCCGTGATTATCTGTGGGCTAACTCCGCTCAGTTGATCAACGGTTACAACCCCTACGGCATGAACAACCTGTCTGTTTGGGCTTGGATGTTCCTCTTCGGACACCTAGTTTGGGCAACCGGTTTCATGTTCCTCATCTCCTGGAGAGGTTACTGGCAAGAGTTGATCGAAACTCTTGTTTGGGCCCACGAACGTACTCCAATTGCGAACCTGGTTCGCTGGAAAGACAAGCCCGTTGCTTTGTCTATCGTTCAAGCTCGTTTGGTTGGTTTAGTTCATTTCGCTGTGGGCTACGTCCTAACCTACGCAGCATTCCTGATTGCCTCGACGGCTGGTAAGTTCGGTTAGTTCGGCTACTAGTTTTGATAGGTAATAAAAAAATCCCCTGCTGAAAGGTGGGGGATTTTTTGTAACTCTTAATTCACTAAAAGCACCTAACGCACTATTTAGATGGCGGTGTGTGATAGTGAAGCTGTAACACAACGGCAATAAAGCAGGAGGAACATCTACGCCGCTTTTTGCCTCCCCTACTTAAGATTTACTTTATAAATGGTCTCTTAAAATTAATTATTAGATGTCTAATTTATCTGATTCAGAATTATTAGAGAAATTACATAGAACTTGGGTTCAGGCCTTAATTTACCACCAACCAAGGGAAGTAGTACAAGAATTTTTAAGTTTTCTGTCTAAACATAAGAGATAAACTAAAAAATACTTAATTTTTTTAGTAAAAAAGTAACACAATGAAAATAAGAGTATTTAATTGTACTTCCTGTTTTGAATATAAAAAAAGAGCGATCGCCTAAAATTAACCTTATTAATAAATAGTCAAAATCATGCAACACTGGCAAGAACGCATCAGCATCAATCCCCAAGTATGTCACGGCAAGCCTTGCATCAAAGATACACGCATCATGGTATCAGTCATCCTTGATAATCTTGCCGAAGGACTGACATTTGAGGAAATTGTTCAGGAATATCCGCCACTGACTTTAGAAGATATTAGGTCTGCTATTGCTTATGCTGCACAATTAACCAGAGAAGAGGAATTGCTGCCACTGCGATGAGTATACCAGTCAAACTTGATGAGAACATGGCTAAAACCCATGTTGAGTTATTGCAGCAAGCTGGTTACGAATGCGATCGCGTAACTGATGAAGGTTTATCTGGCGCAGAAGACGAGATTGTTTGGCAGCAGGTATGTGCTGAAGGACGCTTTTTTATTACTCTTGACTTAGATTTCTCGGATGTTCGACGCTTTCCACCAGGCACTCATCCAGGTATATTGCTAGTGCGTTCGCGTAACCGTAGTCGTCAAGCAGTCCTAGAAATACTATCTCGTGTTATAAATGAGCAACCATTGGAAACCCTGAAAGGTTGTCTTGTTGTTGCAGATGAAATGCAGACGCGAATCCGTCGCCCGTACCTCAGTGAATCAGAAAGGTAAGTTAGTGATAACTTATATAGAAAGTCAATTCACTACAGGAGACTTTATATGTCTATTCCCGAAATTACTCAAAAGCTGTTAGCAGCAAAAAAAGACAAAGGACTAAGCTTTACAGATTTAGAGAAGATTTTGGGACGTGATGAAGTATGGATTGCAGCTGTCATCTATCGTCAAGCTAGTGCTTCCCACTCAGAGGCGAAACAATTAATTGAAGCATTAGGACTTGATGAAAGTTATGTGGAAGAATTAACAGAATATCCTGTAAAAGGATTAGGGCCAATTGTACCAACAGATCCTCTGATTTACCGTTTTTACGAAATTATGCAGGTGTATGGAATGCCAATGAAGGCGGTGATTCACGAAAAGTTTGGTGATGGGATAATGAGCGCAATCGATTTTACTTTAGATATTGAAAAAGAAGAAGACCCCAAAGGCGATCGCGTCAAAGTGATCATGTCTGGAAAATTTCTTCCCTATAAAAAGTGGTAGATTTTCATTGACGCCATATTTTCTGGGTGAGATCCCCTCTTGATTATAAACAGGGGTCAAATCAGAATTTGCTAAAAAAATTAGTTATAAATATAAATTCTCTTGACGCAAGAACAAATAACACCAAAACAAGCAATCAAATTTACACCTTATTACTCTCAAAAATATGGCGCAGTATATCTGGGAGATAGCCAAGAACTAATTAAATCTATTCAAGATAGCAGTATTAATTTAATCTTGACTTCACCCCCATTTGCACTAACTCGTCAAAAAGAATACGGTAATCAAAGCGCTGAAAAATATATTGAATGGTTTCTACCTTTCGCTGATGAATTTAAACGAGTACTTACAGATAATGGCTCATTTGTGTTGGATTTAGGTGGTGCTTATCTACCTGGTAATCCCGTACGAAGTATTTACCAATATGAATTATTAGTCAGGCTGTGTAAAGAAGTCGGCTTTTTCCTTGCCCAAGAATTTTATCACTATAATCCGGCGCGACTACCTACCCCAGCTGAGTGGGTAACAATTAGACGCATTCGTGTTAAAGATTCAGTCAATGTAGTTTGGTGGTTATCGAAAACGCCTCATCCAAAAGCAGATAATAGAAAAGTTTTAAAGCCATACAGTGAGAGTATGAAGCAGTTACTCAAAAATGGCTATAAAGCGAAAATGCGTCCTAGTGGACATGATATTTCTCATCGTTTTCAAAAGGATAATCAGGGTGCAATACCACCTAATTTGTTAGAAATTGCGAATACTGAATCTAACAGTGCATACCTACGTCGGTGTAAAGCGGTGGGAATACAACCCCATCCTGCGCGTTTTCCCCAGGGTTTTGCAGAATTTTTTATCAAATTTTTAACCGATGAAGATGATCTGGTTTTAGACCCGTTTGCAGGTTCTAATACAACAGGTTTTGTGGCTGAAACTTGGCAAAGGCGATGGATTTCGTTTGAAATGAGTGAAGATTATATTATCGGCAGCCGTTATCGGTTTGAGACTTGACACTTTTCTGATTTATTCAGTGGGTATGGGGTGTAGGGGTGTAAGACAAGGCTATTGCTCTGAAATAGTGAAAGTTGCTTGCTAACCTAGTAAAAACTCTAGTATTTTTTATATATAAAGTATTTAATTAGACCTTATTAACACTAGATAAAGTCATTAAAGATATTGTAAAAACTAATCTCACAAGCTAGCTAATTACACTTATTCAGTGTAAATACTGTAAAAGGTGATAATTTAGCTGATGAAGAATTTTCCTGATACCAGCCAAAAAACGCTGCTTTTGGGAAAAGGAGCAACTATTGGGAGAAACTACGATATGAGGGATGTGTATTTGTTAGCAGCAGGTTTGGTAACAGGATTGGTTGTACCAGTATCGACTTTACCAGAGCAATCGATTTTGCATACTGATGATCATCAAGTAAATTGGAAAAACCAAGACAGCTTACAGCCAGTAGCAAGTGAGACATTAGTCCCTACTTTGGAAACCTCTCCACCAGAATTTAGCGAGCAGAATTTGCCTGTAGCAACAGAGTCATTTTTAACACCGAGCTATAAACCAGCTTGGAAGCCTACTTCTGGAAATCAACTTTATTATCATAGATTAGCTGCTTTGAAAGCTGGTCAAATTTATACACGTGTAGCTGACGAGGAATTGAAGACATTATGGGATTCTGGATATAAGCATCAATTAACTTATGAAGATTGGAAAAGTTTGCTAGCGATGGAAGCTAAAGCAATGGCTAAAGGTCAAGGTAAAAATCGCTTGAGTATTCTAGTTGGCGATTCTTTAAGTATGTGGTTTCCGAAACAAATCCTTCCTAGTGAAAAATTGTGGTTGAATCAGGGAATTTCTGGAGATACTTCTAGTGGTGTTTTAAAAAGATTATCGGCTTTTGCTAAAACAAAACCGAGTGTCATTTATGTCATGGTTGGGATTAACGACTTACGCAAAGGTAGAAGCGATGAAGCGATTTTAAACAATTCTCGCTTGATTATGCAACGCTTACGACAAAATCATCCAGATAGTATGATTATTGTGCAATCTATCTTGCCAAGCCGCTGGTCTAATATTTCTAATAACCGCATTCGCGCTATTAATCATCAACTTGCTTTAATTGCCCAAAAAGAAGGAGTAAATTATCTCAATCTCTACAAGTGGTTTGCAGATTTTGAAGGTAATTTGCGAGAAGATTTAACCACAGATGGATTACATCTCAACGAAAATGGATATGATGTTTGGCGAGCAGCTATCGATCGAATAGAGTCTCAACTAGCTTTTGGTGATTAGAGCGATCGCAACCCAACAAAAATAATTACTTTGATACAGATAATTATTTATTAACTTGTATAAAATTCACAACCTATAAATATTTTTTTAATAGTGGTCAATAGTCAATAGTCAAGGGTAAAGTGTCAATTATCGTTAGTTATTTTCCCCATCTCCCTTGTCCTGCTTGTCTCCCTTGTTTCTCTCACACCTCATTCTACGAGACCATGCTTCATCGCAAAACGTACTAATTCGGCTCTGTTGTTAGTGCCTGTTTTTCTTAACAAACTACTAACGTACTTTTCTATAGTTCGAGGACTCAGGTGTAACTTTTGACCCATGTCAGCATTAGAAAGACCATGAGTCAGAAGTTCTAAAACTTCTTGTTCTCTGGAAGTTAATTCTGAAAACCACTGAGATTTTTGAATGTGAGTTAACTGTGAGCCGTTAGTATCTAAAGGATTGGTATTTTCGATCTCAGAAAGACGGTATGCAGATTGAATAATTTGCGATCGCGCCAATAAATTACGAATAGCTGCTCCCAACTCTTCTAATTCAAAAGGTTTAGGCAAGTACAAATCACATCCAGATTGATAACCGAGAATTCTTTCCTGTGTTTTTGTCCGCGCTGTCAATAAAATTACTGGTAGCAAACGAAATGCAGATTGTTGGCGCACTTGGCGTACCAGTTCATAACCATTCATTCGTGGCATGACAATATCAGTAACCATCAAATCAGGATGGTACTCTTCCACCTTTGTTAAAGCCTCTTGACCGTCATCAGCAACAATTACCGAGTAGCCAGATAATTCAAGATAATCGCTGATAGACAGACGAGTGCCAGGATCGTCATCCACTACAAGGATCGTCAAGGGCATGGACTGTACACCCCTAGCATTTTTTACTAATAAGTTTGCTTCTATGATCACTATCAGTGAATACAAATAATAATAATAGTACTCTTATGTTTCATACTATGACAGCAATAACAGCTAATCACTCCCCAAAGGTTGAATTACAAATTATATCTACCATCAGTGAGAACTATTGTTAGATAAAGTTACTTTGTAAAAAACATACACTCCAGAATTTGTATCATTAGATGTAAATAAATTTACATCTCTTAACAAATTATCAGTAGATAGTAATAAATTAAGTAATTTTTAGAGATCATATATAAATATAGTCCCCATAAAAACTTGAATAAAAAACAATATACAGATCGAAGCGAATAAATATTTTCTCTAATTTTAAATGTAATACATAAGTATTAGTTGTTGCTCAGACATGCATAATCTCTATCTCGTTCACAAATATCTTCAGAACATCTTCTAAATCCATCCAGAGGTAAATCCTAAATACTTAACAACTCAGGTATCGTGTAGTTGAGTTTTGAAAAAGTAAGAAAAAAGCCTGTGGTTCCAATTAGAGATAATAATCCAACAAAAATTACGCCCTATGTGACTTATGGGCTAATTGCTGCAAACGTTCTAGCATTTCTTTATGAATCAAGCCTTCCTCCCCAATATTTAGATGGGTTTTTTCACTTATTTGCAGTAGTACCACGAGAACTGACAGCTAGTTTTGCAGGTATTTCTGTAAATCAGCCCGTACCAGAGTGGATAACGTTAATTACTGCCCAATTTTTGCATGGAGGTTTGCTACACCTTGGTGGTAACATGTTGTTCCTATGGATTTTTGGTAATAACGTCGAAGATAAATTAGGTCATATTAAATATTTATTTTTCTATTTAGCTAGTGGCGTTCTAGCAACATTAGCTCAGTGGTACTTTTCCCAAAATTCTGTTATCCCCTCATTAGGTGCAAGTGGTGCGATCGCTGGGGTTTTGGGAGCATATATCATCCGCTTTCCTCAAGCAGAAGTCCTCGGCGTCGTTCCCTTGGGATTTTTCTTCCCCACCTTCCGTGTACCAGCATACTTTTTTCTCGGATTTTGGTTTATCGAACAAGCTTTCTACGGTATTGCTAGCCTCGAAACACCCACTAATATTGGTATGGAAAACGGAGGTATTGCCTACTGGGCCCATGCTGGTGGTTTTTTAGTGGGAGCGATTCTCGGCCCCATACTAGGATTATTTAACCAAGATTCTGAACAAGAAAAATATAATTGGTAGTCAATGGTCAATAGTCAATAGTCATTGGTCATTAGTTATTGGTCATGATTTACTAGCTTTGCATGAAGGACAAATGACAAATGACAAATGACAAATGACTTTTTAATAATTTTTCATTGCTCGTTGCATTTCGCGTTGATCTTGACGTTTTTTCATATCCTCTCGTTTATCATGCAGCTTCTTACCTTTAACAAGGGCAATGCTAACTTTCACCCAACCGCGTTTGAAATACATTTTCAGAGGAACCAAAGTCAAACCTTGCTGTTCTACCTTACCAATTAACTTGCGAATTTCTTGGCGATGCAGCAGTAGTTTGCGTGTGCGTCGTGGTTCATGGTTAAAATACTGTCCACTCGCAGTATAAGGCGAAATATGTACATTGATCAGCCACGCTTCTCCATTGCGGAGCAAAGCATAGCCATCTTGAAGATTTACCCTACCTGCACGGATTGATTTCACCTCAGTCCCTGTCAACTGAATTCCAGCTTCGTAGGTTTCGAGAATATCGTACAAATAACGGGCTTGCCGATTGTCACTAATAACTTTATAACCGTCGCTCTTATCACTCATTGAAAATTTTACTTAGCTAAATAATGACTAAAAAATCCTTGAGGCTGCCTCATAAATATATAAAAGGCTATTAAACCACTATAGTATGCCTAACTAGATATTAGTTCTATCCTAGCTTTTTTAAGAATGACCGCGTCTTATATATCTTAAGCAAGAGTTTAAATTGTTTTTAGTTTACAGCTATGGATTGATTTTGTTGTGATAGTGGCCCGATAAAGTGGTGAATAACTTTGCAACAAATCAGGGGAAATGTGAATCATGAAAAATAACCTCACCAAAATCGTTGGCGCTAGTGTCCTTACTTTGGGCATGTCAATTTTACCCTTAACCATACCCGCACAAGCACAAACTACAAATACCGACCCCACAGTTACTAACACCTCTGCACCAAATACCGGAGTTTATGAAGACAGGGGTTTTGATTGGGGTTGGTTGGGATTACTCGGTTTATTAGGTTTAGCTGGTTTGGCTGGTAGAAAGCGTCATGAACCAACTCGTTATAACGACCCTAATGTTGTTGGTAGTACAACCTACAGAGAATGATTCTATATACACTGTGCAACTGCAACGAAAGCAAAAATAGCTTGACAAACTAGACTTTTAGTAAAGATGACAAAAACTAAAAAGCCTTGAGTACAATCCCTCAAGGCTTTCTTTACAATTTAATTTGTTCCTAATTCTGGATGAAGTGAATTTCCTTGTCGGTTTTCATCTGACACGACAGGAGTCCAGTAGCTAGCTACTAAAGCAACTACTAGCCACCAGATACTATTGACCACTGGACGATACCACACAGTATCGACCAAACCATGACCTAACATACCGACTAAAGTCGCGATCGCTCCAATCAACCACAAACCATCTACGCTATTTAATTGCCGAAATCTTTGCAGTTGTGACAAACCTGTATTAAATATGACAACTAGCAACCACAAGAAACTAACCAAACCAATAATTCCAGTTTCCACAGTCACTTCCAAAAGGATCGAATAAGCACTCAAAGCGTTATATCGGGGTAGTTGGTAAAGCGGATAAATCTGATTAAAAACATCGTGTCCAGGCCCGATACCAAAAATCGGAAAATCCTGAATCATTCTGAACACCGCAGTCCAGACATTTAGACGGAAGTTATTACTACTATCTGCACGACCAGCAAAAATACTGATGATGCGTAGGCGAAAAGTTTCGGAAACCCCAAACGCGACTGCAAAAAAAGCTACAAAACATCCCAACATGATGGGTACTAACCAAATACGCCAAAACCGGGGTAGATAATCAGCGTACCAATAGCGTAATAGCAACACAATAGCAAGTAGTGCGATCGCTAAACCAATAAAACCACCACGGCTGTCACCAAAACGAAAGCAGGCTAAATTCACAACAAACATAGTGAGTGCCAAACCTTTACGCAGCCATCCCCGCCAAGCAAATATTGCTACTAAACTCAAAATCACAGCTGGTAACAAATATCCAGCCAGCAAATTTGGATTACCCAAATAACTATAGACCCTTGTATTTTTAGACAAAGGGGATTCAGGGTCAACCCAAGTTGCTAACTGTGCAGCACCAAAAAACTTCTGTCGTACACCATAAATACTTACAAATAAAGATACATGTAAGTACAAAACCAGCAAAAAAGAGCGAATGCGAGGAGATTTAAGAATCCTGGCGCACAAGGCAAATAGCACTAAGTAAAGTGTAAAATTTATCAATCCTTCTAAAGCAGCTTTTTTCTCTGGAGACAGAGCGGTAGCAACTACGCAGACTCCCCAATATAGCAACACCAGCAAGTGAATCGGCGTTGCAAACAAATTATTTGAGGAGCTTACCTCATCCGATAAAGTCAACATTAGCCAAAATGCTGTACAAGCAAGCATCAAAAGCCCAAGCAGGGTTGTGTTAACCACTGTAAAAGGCGCTAATATCAACACCAAACTGACTAAAGTAGCCGCGATTACATCTCCCCACTGCATTAAAATACTGCTTTGTCGCCAAGAACGCAGCACTCCTACCAGAGAACCATGCAGGTAGCTGGTGTCAAGGTATTCCTTCAGTGGTAAATAAGATAAAGTGAATTTT
The DNA here is from genome assembly GCF_041928655.1 of Pelatocladus sp. BLCC-F211. Classification (NCBI taxonomy): domain Bacteria; kingdom Bacillati; phylum Cyanobacteriota; class Cyanophyceae; order Nostocales; family Hapalosiphonaceae; genus Pelatocladus; species Pelatocladus sp. BLCC-F211. Next base: position 15,523 of record NZ_JBHFLM010000084.1, read on the forward strand.
TGCCAGATTAGATTCATAAGAGGCTGTGAGCAACTAGCACAGAGCGTATAACTTGGATCAATGATAGTTTGGTCTTTTTCAAAAATTGAAAAACTTCCAATTCATAGTCCATGCTAATTGAAGATAGCCAATGCTCATACCAAATTGGGATAGGTAGTCTTGTTTCAAAGCTCTGGAATAGGCTATTAATCTAGGCTTTTAATCCAAAATCTCAAATCCAAAATTGGTATTAAAGGTAGTCCCTAAGAAGCAGCTGTTGAGGAAACATCGCTTGGAACTTCTGCTTTTTCTTGATTTAGCGGCAAATTCAGGATATAACGATATCCTGACTCTGGTGATCCTTGAATCGAAATATATCCGCCGTGCAATTCTGCTAAATGACAACTGAGCAACAAACCCAAGCTTTCCCGTGATAGAGAACCAGAACGCTTAGTTGTATCGAGGATACTGGATGTAGAAACTTTCACAGTTTGTGATTTGTCTGAAATTAATGACAAACTAATTGGGTCTTCTTGCTCTTCCAAAGAAGAATTATAAATGCCTGTCTCGTCTGTTAGTTCTAGCAGTGGCACTGCACTCAGACGAAAATAAGGATCAACTTCAGTAATTCCATCTCCTAACCAAGGATGGGAAACCCACACTGTAATGTTGAGTGTATTTTCTTTAGATGAAACATGAATCCGTACAACACTACCTGTAGCAGAAAGTTGAATCACACTGAAAACCAGATGATATAACATCTGCCGCACCTTGTCTTTATCCAAAAACCAAATGCGATTACGTCCAGGTTCAAGAGATAGACGAATGTCTTGCTCACGACGACTTGCAGCCTCCTCAAGAGTATGAATCGCTTGTTGACACAGCATTTCAATATCTACAGAAGATAAATTCAAGGCTGTCTCAGTTTCATCCATTGCTCCAAGTTCAGAAATTTCATTGACTAGGCAAAGTAGGTATCTACCACTGTGTTGGATAATGTCTAAATATTCTCTCTGCTTAGTAGTCAAAGGCCCATAAATTTCACGTCCCAAAACACTAGCCATACCGAGTACAGATGTTAAGGGTGTACGTAACTCTTGTGTTAACTGTTCCAACAGTTCTAACTTCAGTTGACTAGTAGGAACTGAACTTGTTGGTAAAGTGATTGGACTAATTCTGATTTCACTTTCACTAAGATTATGTTCTGGGAGCAACCAGTTAGAAACATGATTGGCAGTTTTTGTTTCTGAAGTTGCTTGTTGCAAAAGTCGGTTACGTTCAAATTCGCTCATACTCCAACGAGCGATGATCTGTAAAAACTCAATGTCTCGATTGGTAAAGTTGCGCGGTACTAAATCCATCACCGCTAATGCGCCTAAGCAATTTCCACTAGCATCAATCAATGGCACTCCCAAATAAGCCCGAATACCGTAATCTTTAACCAATTTGTTAGCAACAGCACTGCCTGTATCTGCAAGTTTTCTGGCATCATTTATTACTATTGTTTGGTAATTTTCTACTACCTGAGTACAAAAAGATTCCTCACGTAACAATTGGCGATTTTGTGCTAACTGATTCATTAATCCCAACCTAGATAAGCCCACTGCTGATTTGAACCAATGGCGCTCTTGATCCACAAATCCCAAAATGGAAATTGGTGCTTCTAAAAAGTGAGCAGCAGTTTGAGTAGCTTCTTCAAAAACTGGAATCGTTTCTGTTTGTCGCAACCCTAATTCTGACAAGGCCTTAAGGCGTTGTTGTTCTCTGGTTTCTGGAGATGTCCAACCATCCTGTACAGACAACAATTTATTTTCCGACTCTACCATTACCACTGTCACCTTGATAATTCTAGATAATGTAATTTATATACCCAGTAGACTTTGTGGCATTAGTCGAGAAAAGGTAGAAGAAAGAGGGTAAAAGGAATGCAATTTTCCTTTACCCTTTGTCCTTTAAGCTTTTCTCTACAAGATTGCAAAAAATAGCTTTTGCAAGAGGTCTACTGTTTATGGGTTCTTTGCTATTTTTAAGCATTCCCCAATTTTGGGTCAGATCAACAAAGTACATGTAAAATTTTTCACTCGCCAAAAGTTTTTTGCATACTTAAAATACCATTACCCCATAATTATTTTTAGCTTTTAATCAGGCTTTAGCCCGATGAATAACGAATTTTTTACTTAAATCTAGTTTAAGTAAGACTTGAGTTTATTGTTATATATACTTCTCAGTATTAAACCCTGATCCCCAATCCTAAATCTCCGGATCAACCAAGCGCGTATTAGGACGACTCTGATATAAATCCTGGGCGACTTGCAGGACGCAGACTACAGCCACAAGTCCAATCACTGCAACAGGTAACAAACCCTTACCAAAAAAAGCGATCGCAATAACAATAATCGCCGCTACACCTCGAAACTGAAAACGAATTTTGCAATAACGAATCACGCCAACACGATGCAGAATACCCAAAGCTAAGTAGCACAAAGCCACTGAACCACAAAGTAACCATCGCTGCGGATCGCTTAGTGCGATCGCTTGTTTACTAATTAATACTTTTTCCACACCAACCCCAGCCCCAGCAATCCCAATTACTAGGGGTAGATGAGTATACAGCCAAGTCGCAACAGTTCCGATTTTCCCTTGGGCGCGTGCCGTTTGAATTGGTGTACCGCCAAGGTTATCAAAATAAACCCACCACAAACTAAAAGCGATCACTAGACCAAATATTGCAGCAATCACACTCAGAACATCCCATTTTTGTTCCGAAACACCCTCAACAACTGCGATAATTGCCTCACCCAAGACAATAATCGTAAATAGTCCGAAACGTTCTGGTAAATGGGAAGCATGAGGAAGTAATTTTAGCTGGAACTTTGTAGCTGTAAAGGGTGTAATCAAGTCAATCATAATTCCGACTCCCCACAACACAAACCGCCCAGGTGCAGGTATGAATGCTGATATTAACCAAAACACGGCAGCGATCGCAAAACCTGTAGCATAGCGCGTAGTCAACGGACGCGCGGCGGGAATATGTATACCAGCACGAACATATTCTACGATCAGCACCGCGCGAGCCAGAGCATAAGAAAGAGCAAAACCAGGTGCATTTTCAGCCAAACCATGATGAATATTCACAGCCAAAGCCGCCGCCGCCAGCATTTGCAAAGCCACCAAAAACCGCCGTCCGATATCATCACTATCAAAGCGGTTTGCATACATGGTAGTACCAATCCATGACCACCACACAGGTATAAATAAAAATACAAACCCTAAATATCCCGCTATCGAAACATCTTCCTTCAGATTGTGAGCAAGTTGTGCAACCGCAACCACAAACACCAAATCATAAAATAGTTCCAACCAAGTAGCGCGTCTTTCTTCTTCACTTTCACTGTCTTCACTTATACGTAAGCGTGGGGGTTGTAAAAAATTATTCATACTGATTCAGTAATTAAACAAAATTATTTTTATTGGTGCAGAGAGGGAATAGGGAACGGGAATAGTTTTTTACGATTAACCGGACACAATAATTTGCCACATACTAATTCCCAAAGCGATCGCAGCTAAATGTTGCGATAACATGACACGCAAAGGTTGCCGAGCAATTTTTTGTGTTAATAACATTGATAAAAGTACCGAAACCATTAGAGTTGTTCCCTGTAAAAACGCTATGACAGCAGGGTGTGCAACCACAATTGGTAATTGTCCACCATCTAAACCAAACGTCGCAAAAAATACTGGTAAAATTCGCCCTCCTTCACCCAAACCCAAGCGTAGATAATGCGCTAAGTTACCTCCCAATACCAACGGTAAATAACCATAGGCTAGTTCTGTAAATGAGCGTAACTTGATTCTATTGGGAATTTTAACCGCAGAGGACGCAGAAGAAATAGAGAAGATGTAGTTATTCAACCAGCAATAAGTTTTGAGCAGAGCGTATGCGAGGAAAATAAAGGCTGCTGGAATGAGCAAAACTACTAGGGATAAGCCTAAGTGGGGGAAAAACTGATTTAAATCTGTTTGCAATCCCAGCCAAGATTGCAACTCCGGTAAGCGATGCAAATATACTCCACCCAAAAGTAATAACAACAAGGCGACTTCATAATTATGAGATACATGCGTTGTCCACAGTTCAATACCAGGGGGACGCAAGTTAAACTCAACTGAACGGTGGGGACAAGCTTTTAAGCAAGTCATGCATAACACGCAATCTCTGTTATCTTCTAGTTGGGCAGGATGGGAGTATAAAGGGCAACCATTAGTTTCCATGCCTTCGCCTTTTTGTGGCCCGCCTTTGTAGCATTGATAGGTGGTGCAAGTCGCGGAACAAATTCCCTGTTGGGCGCGGAGTTCTGTCATTGAGAGTTTGGCAAATAAACCATTCATTCCACCAATCGGACAGAGATAGCGACACCAAAACCGTCTCTCAAAAATCGCAGAGCAAATCATCGCCCCAGCAGTGATCAATAGTAGTAAACAGGCGGAAAGATAAGCAGTATTTTGTAAGTCCCAAAGTTCTTCCCACAGAAAAATCAGGGTAAATAAACCAAATAAAAACCAGCCACCCCATTTTTCGGCTTCTTCCCGTGGCCAGCGTTGGAGTTGTTTTCCAAACAAAGATATTGATATTTTCTGCGTAATTTCACCGTAGATCATGAACGGACAAACCGAACACCAAATCCGCCCCAGAAACGGGAATAAGAAGAGAAAAACAGGCCACCACCAAGCCCAGAATAGATTTAAAGCAAAATTGCGATCGCGTGTTTGCGGCCCAACAAATAATACTGCGATCATTAAGGCAAAAGCAGCAACGGTAAAGCCATAATTAATCCGAGCCGGCCACCACGGACTACGAAGAAACTTCCGCAAACCAGGATAAGCATTCAAAAGATTCAGCCGAAATCGCTTTTTCTTGGTTTCCGCCGCCCAGAAAATTTCTTCTGTTAACTCTTTCGCTTCTCCTGCTTGGACAATCGCCCGTTCTACCAAGTTTTGTAACTCTTTTAAATTCCCAGGAAAATCATAGGACTGCAAACGGCGTAAAGCTTCTGGCGTCACATGGGGTTTACGGATACCTCTAGCACGAGTGTAGAGACTAATATAGTATTCGACTTGAGCATTAATATCAGTTTTCCGTACCCGTAGCGGTGGGACTTTAATAATCCGACCAACGCAACGTTCGATTTGCGCCTGATTTTTTTCTGCAACGATCATAATCCGGGCGCGATTGGTACGGGTTTCGGCGTCTGGTTCTCCCGGACGAGTTACGGGAATATACGTATTGTTTTGTAATAATTGTTTGATTCTTGGGAGTAACTCTGGTGGAGTTTCTTGGATATTGTTGAGGATGAGAGTACCTTCCCCCAGCCATTCTAAAAGTCCGCTTTTACCACCAGCACGCCCAAATAATTCTGCACCACTGGTTTGCAGAATACCGCAGTTAATTTTAATGATTGGTTCCCGGCGATATTTAGAACCAAAATGAATCAGGGTTGCAACGTTATCTTTTTCTAACCCTGGTTCGCCAAAAATTAATACAGATTTGCGATCGCTCGCAGCTTCCCGAATTTGTTCCCGCAACCGCACCGCATAGCGACTCGTCCCCACAATCCCACGTCGCGCTTTGGTAACTAAATATGGGCGTAACGCCAAAGAACGTTCTTGTTCATAGCTAAAAGCAGATGCTAACTGTGCCAATTCTTGAGCCAGCATCCGCGAAAGAACCTGAGCAATTTCAGGATATTTACCAATGATTTCTTGAAATACTGTCGCAGAGACGACCCAAAAATGACATTCTGTAATAGTTGTGATTGTGCGCTGCGCTAATTCATCTAAAAGTATTTCTTGTAAATGAATAATAGATCCAGGCAGAAAACCAACAGCTAAACTAGGGTTATTTTTATTACTGCTCTTACTTTCGAGCTTACCTGACAAAAGAATATAAAGCGCCTCTGGAGAATTAGCCTCAGTAGCTATATTGTAATTAGCCGGAAAAACCTTTTCTTCGAGGACTTGCGCGATCGCACTCAATGGTTCAGGCGATAAACCTCCTAAAGCTGTGCGTTCCTGTAGCCAGATCACTGATTCTGGTGATGTCATAGTTGGCCGTTCCCCTCTCAGCGCTGCTATATAAAAGCATTATCGCCTTAGAGTTGACCAAAAGGGATTGGGGATTGGGAATTGGGGATTGGGGATTGGGGATTGGTCATGAATCAGTTAACAGTCTAATTTTGATAACTGATAACTGATAACTGATAACTGATAACTGAGAAGTTGTCCCCCTTGTCTCCCGATCCCCGATCCCCGATCCCCGATCCCCAATCCCTTGTCCTTTCAAAAACTAGCGAGTCAAAGATGTAATCGACTCCAACGAGTTTCTCAACATACTATTAAACCAATTTCTAAAGTTGCGTTCTCCAATGATTTTTTCGTAAACTGCTTCATAACCATCGACCATTTGAGCGACGCTGAATTTCTTCTCTACGTGTTCTCGGCATTTACGACGATCTAATTCCAAAGCTTGGGGGATCATCTTAGCCATTTCTTCGTAGCTTTGGCAAACATAACCACTCTCGCCATTAGCAATAACCTCAGATACAGAACCCATATTCATTGCTATGACTGGTGTTCCAGTAGCCATAGATTCAGCCATTACCAAACCAAAAGGTTCGCACCAAGTGATCGGGAAGAGAGTTATCGCTGCATTTCCTAATAGTTCGGCTTTTTGAGCGTGATTGACTTCACCCAAAAATTCGATTTGCTTACCATCAATTTGGGGAGCGATTTCTTGTTCAAAGAACTCTTGATCAACAACATCTACTTTACCAGCCATCTTTAAGCGCCAACCTGTTTGTTTGGCGATCGCAATGGCGTGTTGTGGTCCTTTTTCTGGTGAGAAACGTCCTAAAAATGCTAGATAGGGAGGATCTTGGGGTTGAGCAAAAAACGGAAACTTTTCGACGCTGATTCCGTTGTAAACTGTGGCAACATAGTTAATATTTAACAGACGTTGTGCGTCACTAATACTGACATATGGTTGCGTATAGTGCTGCCTAAATACTTTACTATTGTCCTGAGTAAAGATCCCATGCAAGGTATGCACCGTTGGTGTTGAGACTATATTAGCTAGAGGTAGTGACCAAGTTCCAAGATGGGAGTGGATAATATCAAACTCCCCAGCACGTCGATAAACTTCACTAACATGCATGAGTTCGTACATTACGGGTTCTTTAATGCTTTTATCCAAGCGTAATGCACGAGTACTACCCGCTTCTAAGCGAGCTAAAGTTTGGGAATCACCAGAAGCGAATAACGTAACATCGTGACCTCGAAGTACTAATTCATCAGTCAAACGACTCACGACTAATTCGGTCCCACCGTAGGTAATAGGTGGAACTTGTTCCCATAATGGAGCGATTTGTGCGATTTTCATAGATATTTAGAGTTCAGTAGTCAGAAGCCTTGTCACTGAGACTTCATTTTGAGATATCCAACGTAGATAAGTTCCCCTGATATCTGCAATAGACTTCACGTCATTGGCTGCAAACTATGCAAATTATGCAACTTTGGCGAACTGAACTGAAAACTCATCTCCAGTGAGTGTGTAGATGGATTTACATTTTTTACGGTAAAAGTAAATTCATATTGAAAACATCTATCTAAAGATAGGTATTTTTCTCTATAGATAGGCATATTGCTATATTCAAGTTAAACGATTTGAGCGATCGCACCAACAAATCAGCCTGCAAATCGGATGTTGAAGCGTTTAGATAGGAAGACTTTCGTTTGAAGTAAGAAGTTCCTCGTTTCAAGTAGGAAGTTTCTCGTTTCAAGTAAAAAAATTCTAATTAGACATCTCCGATAACTATCAAAGCTTTGCTGTGACTAGCCGCGACTTCTAGTCGCCTAGCGCAAAAATTTGACCTGTAGAGACGCGCCATGGTAAGTCTCTACAAGGGATTGTGGTTTTATCTGAACCGTATTGATTTATAATTTAACGTCCCACCAATTTATCTCGCAAATGCTTAATCTTATCCCGTAACTTCGCCGCCTCCTCAAATTCTAGTTTCTTCGCTGCTTCTTTCATTTGTGCTTCTAATTGTGTGATCAACTGTGGAATATTTTCTAACGGTAGTTCATCTAGATGTTGATCAACTGTTTCTATTTCTTGAGCATTCAACCTTCTTGATACTTCTAAAAAAGACAAAATCGCGTTACTCGATTTTTTCACAATCGGCTGCGGTGTAATTCCGTGCATTTTGTTATACGCCATTTGAATACCCCGACGGCGTTCGGTTTCATCAATGGCTTTAATCATGCTATCGGTGAGATTATCTGCATACATAATCGCTTGTCCTCGGACGTGACGCGCGGCTCTCCCGATAGTTTGAATTAAAGAACGTTCTGCACGTAAAAAACCTTCTTTGTCTGCATCTAAAATCGCAACCAGAGAAACTTCTGGTAAATCCAAACCTTCCCGTAACAAGTTCACACCAACCAACACATCAAAATTAGCATCGCGTAAATTTTGGATAATTTCTATTCTTTCAATCGAGTTAATTTCCGAGTGCAAATACCTCACCCGAATACTATTTTCTTGCAGATAATCGGTTAAATCTTCTGCCATGCGTTTAGTTAATGTGGTGATTAACACTCGTTCGTGACGGTCTACTCGATCTTTAATTTCACCTAATAAATCATCAATTTGTCCTTCGGTAGGACGCACAATAATTTCTGGATCAAGAACGCCAGTTGGTCGAATTATTTGCTCGGCTATATGTCCGTCGGAAATTTCTAATTCCCAATTTCCTGGAGTCGCAGAAACAAAAATACACTGATTAACTTTTGACCAAAATTCTTCTGCTTTTAAAGGTCGGTTATCCGCAGCGCTAGGTAAGCGGAAACCATGCTCAATCAAGACTTTTTTTCTAGCTTGATCACCGTTATACATACCTCTAATTTGGGGTACGGTAACGTGAGATTCATCAATGACTAACAACCAATCTTTAGGGAAATAATCAATTAAACATTCTGGTGGTTCACCAGCTTGTCTTCCTGCTAGGTGGCGAGAATAGTTTTCTACACCGTTGCAATAACCTACCTCGCGCAACATTTCCAAGTCGTAGCGGGTACGCTGATCTATTCTTTGCGCTTCGAGTAATTTTCCGACTGATTCTAATTCTGCTTTACGTTCTTTTAATTCTTGAGCGATCGCATCACATGCTTCTTCTAATCTTTCTTCTGGGGTTACAAAGTGACGCGCAGGATAGAGATTCACTGCTTGTAGACTTTGGAGAATCTCACCCGTCACCGGATCGACGTAACGAATGGCGTCGATTTCATCCCCAAAGAACTCAATCCGAATAATCCGATCTTCGTAAGCTGGGCCGATTTCCAGGACATCACCCCGGACGCGAAAACGTCCCCGTCCCATTTCGATATCATTACGGCTATATTGGACTGAGGCTAAATCTCGCAAAATTTGCCTTTGATTAACTTCCCTTCCCACTTGGAAGGGAATCGCAGCTTTAAGATATTCTGAGGGAATTCCTAAACCATAGATACAGCTAATCGACGCAACAACAATCACATCACGACGTTCAAACAGCGATCGCGTTGCTGAGTGTCGTAACATATCTATTTCATCGTTGATAGATGCTGTTTTTTCAATATAGGTATCAGTTACAGGAATGTACGCTTCTGGTTGATAATAGTCATAGTAACTAACAAAGTATTCAACAGCATTGTTAGGAAAGAATTCTCGCAACTCATTACAAAGCTGTGCTGCGAGGGTTTTGTTGTGCGCCAGTACTAAAGTCGGTTTACCGACCTTTTCAATTACTGATGCGACTGTAAATGTCTTCCCGGTTCCGGTTGCGCCTAGTAATGTCTGATAACGATTGTGACTTTGAACACTACGAACTAGCTGTGCGATCGCTTGTGGCTGATCGCCGGTTGGACTGAAGGGTGCTTGAAGACAAAATTTTGTCATGCAGTGTTGCTCTAAATACCCTAGATACCTATTTCATAGTAGCGAATAGAGACTAGAGTCGGGGATCGGGGATCGGGGATCGGGAAAGGGGAAAGGGGACAAGGGAGTGTGGGGAGACAAGGGAGTGTGGGGACAAAACAATTCAAAATACTGCACCAAGCCACTACGCGTCTACAAAATTCAGAACTTGTTACCCCATGCTCAATCCCAATCCCCGATCCCCAATCCCCAGCTAATTGATTTTTACTTATGTGTAGTTTTTAAACAACCCTATAGATATACAATATTTTTTAAAGTTAAACTTAGATATATAGAAAAAACTTCACTTAGGTTGAATTTTTGTAAAAAATACTTAACAATCTAGAGGTATTAGTTTATGGCTGTCAGCAGCAATGGTAAGGGAGTAAGTCCTAGCCAAAAGCGTGCCAAATTAAAGGGGGAAACTACAGTGGAAGTCGAAAATAACAAAGTTGAAAACTCAAATACAGAGCAAGCAAACTCGTCCGATAAATTAGAAGTAACTGATACACTTGCTATTGCTGGCGTACGTCCCATTGCTGCAAGCGATTTGCAAGTAGCTGAGACAGTCTCGATAGCTGGAGTACGTCCCATTGGCACAAGTAGCTTGCAAGTTGTAGAAACAATGAACATTATGGGTTTACGTCCCATTGGCGCAAATACAATGCATGTAGTTGATACAATGAACTTGTCTGGAATTCGCCCGATCGCTTCTAGTTCTCTGGTAATTTCTGAAACCTATTCTGTAATGGGTAATCGTCCAGTAGCATCAAATTCTATTGATGATTCCGAATTTTTGATGGGTTATTTGGATTAGTGAAAATAAGAATTACATATAATTTAATTTCTTAACCCGGTTTACTAAAAAGCCGGGTTTTTTATGGGAATCCAGTTTGGTTTATGAACTTAATCGTGAAGACTCTCAATTAAGTTTGTAGTGAGGACTTTATAGCGGTTCTCGACCTAGTGAGGTACGTTTTCAAAGCTATTAACTTTATTAAGAAGGATTGGGGTATACCTCAGTTGCTTAGGAAACGCTATAGTCCTCACTACAAACAAAAAAATCTTTAATAAAATTAGTTTTTTATTGATTCTAACTAGTAAGTAATATAACTAATATATTTATCCTCCCTCTTTTTATATAGTAACTAATATGCCTGTGGAAAGAAGGCTAAAGCCAAAATTCTACGCTAATTTGTAAACATCAAAACTAAACAAATCAAAGTTATTCACCACTTTGCAGTAACTTTGAAAAAAGTTTATATGACACAAGGAGACTGAATTATGAGTTTAGAAGATAGAGCAAAAGCTACAGCTAAAAATGTAGAAGGTAAAGCTCAAGAAGCATGGGGAAATGTGACTGGAGATCCAGAAGATAAAGCAGAAGGTAAAACCAAGCAAGCAGAAAGTGAAGTACGTCACTCTGTAGAAGACGTCAAAGACAACATCAAGAAAAATCTTGACTAATCTCAAATTCACAACAGCAAAAGTAAATAAATTTGTTCGTTAGTTTCCTGATTGGAAATTAACGAACAAACCCCGAATCAGCCGTCTTCCCTAGTGGGAGGCGGCTTTGCATATTTAAAATTCATAGAATTTTGAGATTATATATTAATTACAACTATTACAAAAAATTAAATTATTGACCAAAAATACATTATTTATCTCTTAAAACCCTTGATTTCTAACTTTTTTGGATAATCTGTGTCTAGTTATTGACATTATTTATGGTGAAATTTACCATAAAATAAATAAGCATCCTAAACAAGGGGCGATCGCATGACGTGTTATCCAGGGACATTAAACCAAGAATTAATTCCGCGTGCAGAAGATTACAGCCTACTGACAGACCTTTACCAGCTGACAATGGCAGCTTGTTACACTGGTGAAGGCGTAGAACAACAACGGGCAAGCTTTGAGTTATTTGTAAGAAAATTACCAGAGGATTTTGGCTATTTAATTGCCATGGGACTAGCCCAGGCGCTGGAATATTTAGAAAAATTTCGCTTTACTTCCACTCATATAGAAGCTTTGCGTTCGACGGGAATTTTTGCTCATGCACCAAAACGCTTTTGGTCACTGCTAGAATCAGGAAGTTTTAGCGGGGATGTATGGGCAGTACCAGAAGGTACAGCAGTGTTTGCTAATCAACCACTTTTGCGGGTAGAAGCACCTTTATGGCAAGCACAACTGGTGGAAACTTATCTACTTAACACCCTCAACTACCAAACATTAATTGCCACACGGGCTGCGAGAATGCGCGATGTGGCGGGTGAACGAGCAAATCTGCTGGAATTTGGTACTCGACGGGCGTTTAGTCCCCAAGGGGCGTTGTGGGCAGCAAGAGCAGCATTAGCAGCTGGTTTTGATGCGACATCCAACGTGTTAGCAGCGCTACAACTGGGCGAGAAACCAAGTGGTACGATGGCACACGCTTTGGTGATGGCGCTGACAGCAACTGAAGGTAGCGAGGATCAAGCTTTTGCTGCATTTCAACAATATTTTCCAGGTGCAACCTTGTTAATTGATACTTACGATACGATTGCTGCTGCGGAACGATTAGCTCTTAAAGTCAACTCTGGAAAAATGAAATTGACTGGGGTGAGGTTAGACTCTGGTGATTTAGTGACATTATCAAAAAAAGTGCGATCGCTTCTACCAGGTGTATCAATAGTTGCTAGTGGTGACTTAGATGAACAAGAAATTCTATCTTTAAAAAATTCAGGCGCTGAAATTGATAGCTATGGCGTGGGAACCAAACTCGTAACAGGAAAACCTGTAAACGGAGTCTATAAATTAGTAGAGATCAATGGCATTCCGGTAATGAAAGAATCAAGTGGTAAGATGACTTATCCGGGACGCAAACAAATTTTTCGTTCTTCCGTAGCAGGTAAAGTGAAAACAGATTGTTTGGGATTAGCAGATGAAAGTAATTTGGGAGGGCTACCTTTATTGCAACTATTCATGCAAGCAGGTAAACGGATGCAACCACCAGAAAACTTAGCAACAATTCGCCAGCGTACCGCCGCTTCCGTAGCAAGTTTACCCGAACAAACTCGATATTTAGAAAACCCCATATCCATGCAAATGGAATTATCTGAAAAATTACATAAATTGACAGAAGAAACCAAGAAAAAACCAGCATTGGTTAGCGGTTAGTAATCAATTACCAATTACCAATTACCAATTACCAATTACCAATTACCAATTACCAAAAAATGAAAATAGCCTTATTTGGAACTAGTGCTGATCCACCAACTGCTGGACATCAAGTGATAATTAAATGGTTGTCACAGCGTTATGATCGTGTAGTCATTTGGGCGGCTGATAATCCTTTTAAATCCCATCAAACCCTTTTGCAGCATCGGGTAGCAATGTTACATCTACTCATAGATGATATACATTCACCCCAGCATAATATTAGTCTGGAACAAGAACTCAGTAGTTTCAGAACTTTAGAAACTTTGGATAAAGCCAAGCAACGTTGGGGAACAGAAACAGAATTTACTTTAGTGATAGGTTCAGATTTAGTTTCTCAACTACCACGCTGGTATCGGGTTGAAGATTTGTTACATCAAGTTCAACTTTTGGTTGTACCGCGGCCGGGATATATCATAGATCAATCCAGTTTACAGACTGTGGAAGAACTCGGAGCAAAAATAGCGATCGCTGAGTTACATGCTCCAGATGTATCCTCTACAGCTTATCGTAACAGTGGAGACCCCGAAGCTCTCACACCCCCTGTAATTGACTATATTAATCAACAGCATTTGTACAAATGCCAGGACGCATCCAGAAAAAGCTTGCAGATACGCTAAATCAACAACCTTTGGCTGATTTCAAAGTTGGTGTTGACAATGTAATTTTTTCAGTAGACACTGCTCAAAACCGACTGCTAGTACTATTAATCATGCGACAACAGGAACCCTATGTAAATTATTGGGGTCTTCCAGGTACTCTGGTACGTCGAGGCGAATCCTTAGAAGACGCCGCCTATCGCATTCTGGCTGAAAAAATCAAGGTCAATAATCTTTATTTAGAGCAATTATATAGTTTTGGTGGACCCAGCCGTGACCCAAGAGAAGCAACCGATAGTTACGGGGTACGTTATCTCAGTGTCAGTTACTTTGCTTTGGTGCGATTTGAAGAAGCCGAATTAATTGCTGACAAAGTTGCTGGTATCGCTTGGTATCCAGTCAAACGAGTCCCACAATTAGCCTTTGACCATAATGAAATTTTGGCTTACGGACACAAACGTTTAAAAAATAAATTGGAGTACAGTCCGGTAGCTTTTGAAGTTTTGCCAGAAACATTTACTTTAAATGATTTATATCAGTTGTACACTACCGTTTTAGGAGAGAATTTTTCCGATTATTCTAATTTTCGGGCGCGTTTACTGAAGTTAGGTTTTTTATGCGATACGGGTATTAAAGTATCACGAGGTGCAGGGCGTCCAGCTAGTTTATATCGATTTGATGCAGAAGCTTTTGCCCCTTTTAAGGATAAACCATTGGTTTTTATTTAAACCGCTACGCGGAGTCCATAGTCAAGAGTCCAGAGTCTAGAAAATTTCAAATTGACCATCGACCATTGACCATCGACCATCGACCATTGACCATCGACCATTGACCATCGACCATTGACCATCGACCATCGACCATTGACCATCGACCATCGACCATTGACCATTGACCATCGACCATCGACCATTGACCAATATGAAAATTGCGATCGCCCAACTCAATCCTACCATTGGTGATTTGCCAAAAAATGCTCAAAAAATCCTTGAGGCTGCACAACAAGCAGTAGCAAAAGGCGTGCGTTTATTGTTGACACCAGAACTGTCTTTGTGTGGCTATCCTCCACGGGATTTATTATTAAATCCTAGTTTTATTGAAGCAATGGGTATTACCTTGCGACAATTAGCTAGAGATTTACCACCGAAATTAGCAGTATTAGTTGGAACTGTAGAAGAAAATTTACAAGCCAAAAAAAGTGGCGGCAAAACTTTATTTAATAGCATCGCTTGGTTAGAAGCAGGTAAGATCAAACAAATTTTTTACAAGCGGCTTTTACCTACTTATGATGTCTTTGACGAACACCGCTATTTTGAACCAGGTTTGCAAGCCAATTATTTCACTCTCGATAATATCAATATTGGTGTCACTGTTTGCGAAGATTTGTGGAACGATGAAGAATTTTGGGGCAAACGTAGTTACACTGTCAACCCGATTGCTGATTTAGCAATTTTGGGTGTGGATGTGATTGTGAATTTGTCCGCTTCGCCTTACACCCTTAGCAAACAAAGGTTTCGCGAAGCCATGCTCAGTCACAGTGCAGTACGTTTTCGCCAACCGATAATTTATACTAACCAAGTGGGTGGAAATGATGATTTAATTTTTGATGGTAGAAGTTTTGCGTTAAATCGTCAGGGTGAAATTATTTGTCGATCGCGTGGATTTGAAACTGATTTATCAATTATTGAATTTGATCAAGAAGCACGGGATTTAAAGTTAGGTTTGATTACACCTAATTGTGAGTGTGACGAAGAAGAAATTTGGCAAGCTTTAGTTTTAGGTGTGCGAGATTATGTCCGTAAATGTGGTTTTAATCAAGTCGTTCTAGGTTTGAGTGGTGGGATTGATTCTTCTCTTGTGGCTGCGATCGCGACAGTCGCACTTGGTAAAGAAAATGTCCTCGGTGTTCTGATGCCTTCTCCCCACAGTTCTGACCATTCCATCACTGATGCTTTAAAATTGGCAACAAACCTTGGTATCAAAACTCATACCTTGCCCATCGGTGATTTAATGCAAGCATACGACAAAACCTTTGCAGATTTGTTTGCTGATACTGAGTTTGGACTAGCAGAAGAAAATATTCAATCCCGAATTCGGGGTAACTTATTGATGGCTATCTCTAATAAATTTGGTCATCTTCTCCTCTCCACAGGTAACAAATCAGAACTGGCTGTCGGTTACTGCACTCTTTACGGTGACATGAATGGTGGTTTAGCAGTTATAGCCGATGTTCCCAAAACCCGTGTTTATGCACTGTGTCGCTGGTTAAACCGCAACGGCGAAATTATTCCTCACAACGTCCTTACCAAAGCACCCAGCGCCGAACTTAAGCCGGGTCAAGTTGACCAAGATTCTCTACCCCCCTACGATATCCTTGACGATATCTTGCAACGCCTGATTCAAGATCACCAATCACCTGCTCAAATTGTCAGCGCTGGACACGATGTAGCCGTCGTTGATAAAGTCATCAAAATGGTAGCTAGGGCGGAATTCAAGCGGCGACAAGCACCCCCAGGATTAAAAATTACAGATCGCGCTTTTGGTACTGGTTGGCGAATGCCTATTGCTAGTAATTGGCTAAGTTTTAAAAATATTTATCGGTCAAAAAATATACCTACGCCTTCCTTGGCACTTTGGCACGAGTAAGATACTTATCCCAGATTAAAATTAGGGTGGACAAACCGTCCACCCATATCCATTTATTAAGTGGTAATTAAAAACTTTCTTTGTACATCAAAAGCAATAAAAATTCTTTGTGTCTTGGGGTTCTACTGGTTCAAAAATTGTTCACTACCAAGGCACAAAGGTAGTAAGTAAGTATTTCAAGACGATATTACCTCAAGCAATCAGTATTTTGGAGTACTGCTTATTTTTTTGATTCTAACCAATCAAGAAACTCGCTAACTTCACTAGATGAGGAATGCTCGCTAGCAAATTGTCGATATAGAAATCGTAGTTTAGCAACACTGAATTGCGGTGTTTCTTTACCTGCCCAAAATTCCAATTCGCTTGTAGCATCATCTAATGCTTGTTCTTCTGTCGGTAGCCAAAATTTGAGGAATATCTTGCCTTCCTTATACAAGAAAATATCAAAGCCAAGTCTGTTTTCTAGTTCGTATATCTTTGCCTGACATTTACCAACCTCTAAGGTGTGTAGTAACTTTTGCCTAGATTGTATATGCAGCATTTTCACCGCCAAATACGTTTTTTACGTCCAGAGTTAGATTGACATTTTTCCCATTGTTTTTCAGTGATACAAATCACTCTTATGGATGATGACAAAAAGCCTTTTGCTCTGCTAGAAAAAATCGCCAAGTCATTAGGGCGACTGCACAGTAAGCAACAATTTAACACCTGCTTTTGTAGGGTGGGCATTGCTCACCCTACAATTATGGATAGTGTTAATAAAACTTTACGCGATCGCACTTAGATCCGAATCCCACCTATGACTGTTGCCGTTTCTCTCGAAAACGTCTACAAAATTTACAACAAAGTCCCCGTAGTCAATAATCTTTCTTTTGAGATTGCTACAGGAGAAATGTTTGGTTTACTTGGCCCTAACGGTGCGGGTAAATCTACTACAATTCGGATGTTGACCACACTTACCAAACCTACGGAAGGAAATATTGAGGTGTGGGGGTATGATGTGATACGCCAACCCTCACAGGCAAAGCAATCTATAGGTGTAGTTTTACAGCAAATCAGTGTAGATAGCGATTTAACTGTCTGGGAAAACATGGAACTGCATGGTAAATTACATCACATTCAAAATCCACA
Source organism: Pelatocladus sp. BLCC-F211 (assembly GCF_041928655.1). Taxonomy (NCBI): domain Bacteria; kingdom Bacillati; phylum Cyanobacteriota; class Cyanophyceae; order Nostocales; family Hapalosiphonaceae; genus Pelatocladus; species Pelatocladus sp. BLCC-F211. Next base: position 33,085 of record NZ_JBHFLM010000084.1, read on the forward strand.
GCGACAACGTTTAATTAAGCAATGGCTGGATTATGTGGAACTTACCGCCAAACGTGATGATCTAGTTAAAACCTTGTCTGGAGGTATGAAGCGGCGATTACAAATTGCTAGGGCTTTGTTACATCAGCCTCAGATTCTATTTTTAGATGAACCAACCGTGGGACTAGATCCCCAAACTAGGCGGCGTCTTTGGGAAATTATCAAAGATTTAAATAAGCAGGGGATGACCATGCTGCTAACGACCCATTATATGGAAGAAGTGGAATATTTGTGCGATCGCATCGGCATCATGGACAATGGTAAGTTAATTTCGTTAGGAACTTTACAAGAATTACGCTCCACTCATGGTGAAGGCTTGGTAATAAAACAAGTCGGAGATCGTTGGGAATATCTCTTTTTTCCCACCCTGGGTGAAGCAAACAACTATTTAGACAAGCTAGAAGATAAGACAGGGATCATGGTACGTCCCTCAAACTTAGAAGATATTTTTGTAGAACTAACTGGACGTCAGTTAGATTAATTTTACACGCCCAATTCGCGTAGGGTCGCTTCCATTCTAGTAACGCTTTCATACTTACCCTGTTGTTCGTATAAATCACGCGCTTTTCTAAAAATAGCGATCGCTTCTTTGGCTTTACCTTGTTTTTTTAACATTGTTCCCCGTAACTCATAAACCTGGGGATTTTTCGGAGCAAGTTGCACTGCTTCTTCATAAGCCCATTGAGCGCTAGTATAATCTCTCAATCGCACTAGAACAGTGCCTAAACCTATATAGGCATTGACGTTACCACGGTTGATCTGTATTGCTTTACGATAAGCGTTTTTGGCTCCATTATTATCACCTAAGTTACCACTGATATAACCTAAAGCATATTGATAATCACTATTATTGGGATCAAGAGCAACAGCCCGACGATAAGCAGTTAATGCTGCGGAAAAATTTCCTTGTAAAGCATACAAATAACCTATGCCAGAATAGATCGAAGGATTTTTTGGCTCTAGGTTTGCTGCTTGTTGGTAGACAGCGATCGCACCACTATAATCACTCGTCTCTACTAGTCTGCGTCCTTGTTCTAACAGTTCTTTTACCTCTTGAGTGCTTTGGCGCTGTACCACTAATACCTGAGCCTGAGTCATGGAAGGCATTGTTGTAGCAATGCTTCCTATTAAGAGAACACTAAATAACAATGAAGTTCCTTTGTACACAGCAAACTACCTGAAAGTTTGTGCCAATTGAACAGATTTTCTCTGATTGCTTGTCCATTAAAACAAAAATATTCTCTTTTGCAAACTCCGTATGCTTATTTTTTACCAAATTTTCATAAGCTTTCTCGTTTTTGCTCTTCTAGTCAAGAGCTAATTTCTAGCGAACAATTTGATAATTCTAAAAATTAGAAGCAATCAATAGACAATCATCGCAATCATTAATTTTTTGGTGATAAATAATACAAGACTCCAATTTTTCACTCAAAAGTATAACTATTGAGGCATGACGCCCCAAATCGATCAAGCAGACAATGGAATTATGTTGAAAATGGGTATAAGGGTGTAGGAAGAATCATAATTTCATGTTATTTAGAGAGATTTTCCCGTGAGGGGATAACTTGAAAATAGAGTTGCATGTGAAAGGGGAAAGAAAAAATTTATTTTCATCTTTATTCTTTTTATTACTTATGAGGCAGACTTATGATTTTGACTACAACTGACGTGATTCAAGGAGCTGTTATCCAATCATATTTGGGTATTGTGACAGCCGAAGTCGTTTACGGGAGCAATTTTATACGAGATTTCTTAGCAGGCTTGCGAGATATTATTGGTGGACGGACTGGTAGCTACGAGCGCTTATTTGAAGAAGGTCAACGCAAAGCACTGGCAGAATTAGAACAACGGGCATTACGTTTAGGTGCAGATGCAGTTATTGGTATTGAAATTGATACAGGGACAATCAATGTTGACCAGTCAGGAGTATTACTATTAATCACAGCTACAGGTACTGCTGTGAAAATGCGTTAGAAAAAAAGTAGAAAGATGGGTGTGGATTCTCTTTGGAAAGATACTATAAACAGGGCTATGCCCTACGCTGTAGAGTAAATGAAGGCTAAAAACCACATATTAAATTTTTAAGAATATTCTCCATTTCTCTTTTCCAAGTAATTTGTTATGGAAAATAGTATACACACTTGATAACAGCTACAGAGACAAAAGAGTATATATTGTTTTACATTTATTAATTAAATTTAATGTATTTGATGTTTTAAATTCTGCTTCCATTTTTGTGATTTTTTCAATAAAGACCGACAGAATCTCACATATATTACCTGTTAAATAAACCTAATACTCTAGGTAGATTTATTAACTCTTTCCGTTGATAGATATGAAAAACTAGAAATAACAATTTAATTTGAAGATAACTAGCAGAATATTCAGAATAAACCATAAAAATTGAGTTAGGAGAAATTAGTTTTATGTCTTACGTAAATCGTGGTACTGGTGAAGTTATTAATGAACCTGTTGGAGTTACTCCGGTAGTTGATTACCATGATCGCGTTCGCTGGGGACCCATTATTTCTGGCTTACTAGTTGCTATAGCCACTCAATTAATTTTAAGTGCGATAATTGCTGCGCTTGGAGCCGGTAGTATTGAAGCTTCCGGTAGACCAAGAACCATAGCACCTAACATTGCTGGTAATGTTGGTATTTGGTCAACCATAGCTTTGTTAATTTCCCTTTTCACCGGTGCTTGGGTAACAGCGCGCGCCTGTGGCCCTATGAACCGTAATACAGCCCTCCTCAACGGTGCGATTCTCTGGGCTACAACTTTAGCAGTTAGTTCTTGGTTACTGGCTAGTGGTGTATCAGGCGCTTTTGGTGTCGCAGCTTCCAACGCAGGAGAAGCAATTAATCAGTTGCAACAGCAAGGTGGTGTAAATGTACCACAAGCCAATGTCACCGCCCAACAAGCTCGTGAAGTTGCAGCAAATATACGCTCTGGCTTATGGTGGTTTGTTTTTGGCTCTTTACTAGGTTTAATTTCTGCGATGATTGGAGCGGTTGTTGGCGCTCGTAACCCACGTAATCAAGCAAATTACAGACAAGTGAGTGGTTAGTGGTTAAGTTAAAGTTAGTAGGTATTAGCTAACTATTGCATTCCTAAATCATTTGCTAACAACAAGATAACCGACTTCTCCTGCGAAGTCGGTTATCTGGCAATACGGTTCAGTAAAGAAGAAATGTAGGTTGGGTTGAGCGCAAGCGAAACCCAACAAAGCCTTGATAATGTTGGGTTACTCTGCGATCAGCCGCGCAGGGCGCGTCTACGTTCCTCAAACGCCAGGTGCTACAACTCTTGGGACCCCCGCAACGCACTGGCTCCCCA
>NZ_JBHFLM010000085.1:0-25933 GCF_041928655.1 Pelatocladus sp. BLCC-F211
TCATAACTGACCACTGATTTTTCCTGGTGTCTATGGCGCGGTGGAACCACTCTGAACCCTTCCCGAACTCAGTTGTGAAACGCTGCTGCGGCGACGATAGTTGTCGGGTTGCCGACCGTCAAAATAGCTCGATGCCAGGACTTTTATTCTCACAAAAAGCCTCCTATAAATATCTTAGGGGGCTTTTGTTTTTGTTATTAAGGGGATCTTGCCAACAAATAATTTTCTATATCAAAGTAACGTTTGTTCAATCTCATCTAGTTGCTTGTTAAGACTTTCTAATTGTGCTTCTTCGTCTTGAAGCTGCTGTTCTAATTGAAATTTTAGTGTTGGGTTAGTTTCTAGAGTAAAAGCTTTTCTGATTCGCTTCAGCTTTTCATTCCTGAGATTCCATTCGGTTTCAAGATTATCTTTTTGCTGCTCTATTCGTCGCCGTTGCGCTGCACTTAAACCTGTTGTTGATTTGATCTGAGAACTCGGTTTTTCATTTGCAGAATGCTTGATAGCTGAAGACTCTGGACTAGGTTGAATGTGCAAAACAGGTGTTAAATGTTCTGGTATGCTTTGCAGCCTGATTTCTACACAACCGAATTTATAAGCTTGTTCTACCGTCCGTCCTGCTCCCAAGGCTTTGTAAAATCCGACAGCGAAAGCGATCGCAGCATTATCTGGAATAGCCTTATTCATACCAATAACAAAGGGAATATGTTGAGCGATCGCTTCTGCTTGCACTTGGGAATAGCAAGCGTTTAAAACTACACAATTTACTTGATCGGCGACTAATTCAAATAATGCAGCCAAAGCATCAGGCTTTACAGTTTGAATTTTTCCTACTAAATCTTCAAAGCACAACTCACCTGTACTCATTCCATGTCCTGAGAAATGCACAATTTGCGGCTCAACATCGAAGATAGCCTGAGTAATATCCCCTGGACGCACTGATTCACGGGACTCTAGGATAAATTTATCCCGTTCTTTGGCTAGCTGTAGACGCTCCCGAATATCCCGCAGTTCTTGTCCCAACCGTAATCTAGAAGCATCACTCGGATCGGATGCGAGAAACAAAATCTTGATTTGGCGATCGCTGTTCATTTATACCACTAATTTCAGAATTATTGAGCGATAAATTTTATATATACTTAAATACTCTATCTGCTGTGACAAAAATTATTTTTATCAATCGACCACAGATAAACACAGATGCACATTGATAGCTTATACGTATGCATTTTATGTCAATAGATAAACACAAAATAGACTGCGTACGTATTTTACGTTATCTATTTTCTCTAAATACTTCATATCATTTACCACCTGTTTTCATCAATTCCTTACTCCGAAACTGTAGAAATTTTGGAAAATAATAAATTAAGTCGAATTATTAAGACTAACTAAATTTCTTTTGGCAAATATGACTCATCCCTTTTTAGAACGCTTGCACAGTCCTGATCGTCCCGTGATTGTTTTTGACGGTGCGATGGGAACTAACTTACAAAGACAAAATCTCACTGCTGAAGATTTCGGTGGTGCGGAATACGAAGGTTGTAACGAGTATCTAGTCCACACTAAACCTGAAGCTGTGGCAAAGGTTCACCGTGACTTCCTAACTGCGGGTGCGGATGTGATTGAAACCGATACTTTTGGTGGTACGCCTATAGTATTAGCAGAATATGACCTCGCTGATCAAACATACTACCTCAACAAAACCGCCGCAGAACTAGCAAAGCGTGTTGCAGCAGAATTTTCTACTCCAGAAAAACCCAGGTTTGTGGCTGGTTCGATGGGGCCGACAACCAAATTACCAACTTTGGGACACATTGATTTTGACACAATGAAAGATAACTTCGCCCAACAAGCAGAAGCTTTGTGGGATGGTGGTGTCGATTTATTTATTGTCGAAACTTGTCAAGATGTGCTGCAAATCAAAGCAGCGTTGAATGGTATTGAAGAAGTTTTTGCTAAAAAAGGCGATCGCCGTCCTTTGATGGTTTCTGTGACAATGGAAACCATGGGGACAATGTTAGTAGGTACGGAAATTAATGCTGTGCTAACTATTCTGGAACCCTATCCAATAGATATTCTCGGTCTGAACTGTGCCACTGGTCCAGACCTGATGAAACCACATATTAAGTATCTTTCTGAACATTCACCTTTCGTAGTTTCCTGTATCCCTAACGCGGGTTTACCAGAAAACGTTGGTGGACAAGCACATTACCGCTTGACACCAATGGAATTGCGGATGTCATTGATGCATTTTGTTGAAGACTTAGGTGTCCAAGTAATTGGGGGTTGCTGTGGGACACGTCCAGATCATATTCAACAATTAGCAGAAATAACTAAAGAATTAAAGCCAAAAATTAGAGAACCGCAGCTAGAACCAGCCGCAGCATCAATTTACAGCACTCAGCCTTACGAACAAGATAATTCCTTCTTAATTATCGGTGAACGGTTAAACGCCAGTGGTTCTAAAAAATGCCGTGAATTGTTGAACGCGGAAGACTGGGATGGACTGGTATCGATGGCGAGGGCGCAAGTCAAAGAAGGCGCGCACATCCTGGATGTCAACGTCGATTATGTGGGACGTGATGGCGTGCGAGATATGCACGAATTGGTTTCTCGCATTGTCAACAATGTGACACTTCCTCTGATGCTCGATTCCACAGAATGGGAAAAGATGGAGGCGGGTTTAAAAGTTGCTGGTGGTAAGTGTTTGTTGAACTCCACTAACTACGAAGACGGCGAACCACGTTTTTTAAAAGTATTGGAATTGGCTAAGAAATATGGTGCTGGTGTTGTCATTGGCACTATCGATGAAGAAGGGATGGCGCGGACGGCCGAAAAGAAATTCCAAATTGCTCAACGTGCCTACCGTCAAGCATTAGAATATGGTATCCCATCCCACGAAATATTTTTTGATACACTCGCCCTACCAATTTCTACGGGGATTGCAGAAGACCGAGAAAATGCCAAAGCGACTATTGAAGCCATTCGTCGCATCCGCCAAGAATTGCCTGGTTGTCATGTTGTTTTAGGTGTATCCAATATTTCTTTTGGTCTCAGTCCCGCCGCGCGGATAGTCCTAAATTCCATGTTTTTGCATGAGGCGATCGCAGTAGGTATGAATGTGGCGATTGTTAGCGCTAACAAAATTTTACCACTGTCGAAGATTGAAGAGAAACATCAACAAATCTGTCGCCAGTTGATTTACGACGATCGCAAATTTGAAGGTGATGTATGCGTCTATGATCCCTTAACAGAACTCACAAAGATGTTTGAAGGGGTGACGACAAAACGCGACAAAGGTGTTGATGAAAGTCTCCCCATTGAAGAACGTCTCAAACGTCACGTAATTGATGGTGAACGTATCGGTTTAGATACAGCACTGGCTGAAGCGCTCAAGAAATATCCGGCTTTGGATATTATTAATATCTTCCTGTTGGATGGGATGAAAGTAGTAGGTGAGTTGTTTGGTTCTGGACAAATGCAGCTACCTTTTGTGTTACAGTCAGCCGAAACTATGAAAGCGGCGGTTGCTTACCTAGAACCGTTCATGGAAAAATCAGAAGCTGGCAACAATGGCAAGGGTACGTTTATTATTGCCACAGTTAAAGGTGATGTTCACGATATTGGTAAGAACCTGGTTGATATCATTCTCTCTAACAACGGTTATAGAGTGATTAACCTGGGAATTAAGCAGTCGGTGGAAAACATCATTGAAGCATATAATAAGTACAAAGCTGATTGTATTGCTATGAGTGGGTTGTTGGTGAAGTCCACCGCCTTCATGAAAGAAAATTTGCAGGTATTTAATGAAAAAGGAATTACTGTCCCTGTAATTTTGGGTGGTGCGGCGTTAACTCCCAAGTTTGTTTCTGAAGATTGCCAGAATACTTACAAAGGTAAGGTAGTCTATGGCAAGGATGCTTTTTCAGATTTGCACTTTATGGACAAATTAATGCCAGCAAAAGCATCTGGTAAATGGAATGATCTGCAAGGATTTTTGGATGAATTTGCCGAAGAAACATCTCAAAATGGACATAAGGAACCTGTAAAGGAAAAACCCCAAACAGAAAAAGCAGCTGTTGAACCAACAGAAGTTAATACTAAGCGTTCAGAAGCTGTAGCGGTAGATATTCCCCGTCCCACACCGCCTTTCTGGGGAAGTAAGTTATTGCAACCGAGTGATATTCCTTTAGAAGAAGTATTTTGGTATTTGGATTTGCAAGCTTTGATTGCAGGACAATGGCAGTTTAGGAAGCCGAAGGATCAATCTAAAGAAGAATATCAGGCTTTTTTGGATGAGAAGGTGTATCCAATTTTGCAGGAGTGGAAGCAGCGGATTGTTACAGAGAATTTGTTGCATCCGCAGGTGATTTATGGGTATTTTCCTTGTCAGTCTGAGGGGAATAGTTTGTATGTTTATGATTGGAACCGCAAAGACGCAAAGGACGCGAAGGAAGTTGCAAGGTTTGAGTTTCCGAGACAAAAGTCGTTGAGAAGGCTGTGTATTGCTGATTTCTTTGCACCAAAGGAGTCGGGGGTAATTGATGTGTTCCCGATGCAGGCGGTAACTGTGGGTGAAGTGGCGACGGAGTACGCGCAGAAGTTATTTGCAGATAATCAATACACAGATTATCTGTATTTTCACGGTTTGGCTGTGCAGATGGCGGAAGCTGTGGCTGAATGGACTCATGCACGAATTCGCCGAGAGTTGGGTTTTGCGGCTGAGGAACCAGATAATATTCGGGATATTTTGGCGCAAAGGTATCAAGGTTCACGGTATAGTTTTGGCTATCCGGCGTGTCCGAATATTCAGGATCAGTACAAGCAACTGGAGTTGTTGGGGACTGAGCGGATTAATCTGTATATGGATGAAAGTGAGCAGTTGTATCCGGAGCAGTCTACGACGGCGATTATTTGTTACCACCCGGTAGCGAAGTATTTTAGTGCGTAATCTCAGCCTCTCTCCTTACTAAGGCGTACTAGCTGAGAAGAAAAGGCGGTTCGTTTTCCAAGCGTCACCGCCTTTTCTATGGTTTTAATATTATTAAATTAATATAAGTAATATGTGTATAAAATTAAGAAATAATGCCTATACAAAATCGAGTCAAAAGCTTCTTAGAAGGTAGAAACTTGTCTGCGTACCAGTTCATTAAAGATACTGGTATAGCTCCTGCTACTGGTTATAAGTTGGCTAAAAAGTCTAGCTATTTGCCTTCTATACGTGTATTGGAAGTGATTTGTGATACATATAAAGTTCAACTCAGCGAAATATTAGAATGGGTGGAAGAAAAAGAAGTTTAATCTCTGTCTCAGCTTGCGTTCAGTTTTAGCATTTATCGTAGCGATCGCGTGAGGGAATCTCTATCGAAGTGAGACGGTTTACCTAATTGTTAAGTTATAAAACTTAATAAAATATAAGAAGATGAAAAGAAGAGTTCTTTTAGAAACAGGCGCTGCGATCGCAGGGGCGCTGTGGTTATCAAATTATTTAAGCAGGAGGGACGAAGTTATGACAACTTCTAACAGTGAAAAGTTTGAAGTTAATAAAACTGAAGAAGAATGGCGTAAAACTTTAACACCCGAACAGTTTCGTGTTCTACGTAAGCACGGTACAGAACGGGCTGGGACAAGTCCACTAGATAAAAATTATGCTGATGGGACTTACGTATGTGCTGCTTGTGGACAACCATTGTTTACATCAGAAACTAAGTTTAATAGCGGTACTGGCTGGCCGAGTTTTTACGCACCAATTGAAGGTGCAATTAGCACAACGGTAGACAGATCATTTTTTATGACTAGAGTAGAGGTGCATTGTAGCCGTTGCGGTGGACATTTGGGTCATGTATTTGAAGATGGCCCTGCACCGACTGGACAGCGCTATTGTATGAATGGTGTAGCGATGGAGTTTAATCCAGAAGCATAAATGGCGAATCAGGGATGACACCCCTCACTGAAAGTTTTTCGTCATTTCACCAGATGTAGAGACGTAGCAATGCTACTTCTCTACAAAGGATTGTGGGCGAAAAACGGAAGGGTCAGATCCACCATTCGCCAACAGCATCCTTCAAGAAGTCGGGATCTATATTTTTCTAAGTTAAGATTTAAAATCTTTGCTTTTTTAACAAAAATCGTCTTTATTAAAGTTATATAAAAATAATGTTGCAAAACTAAACCGTCAATAGTCGTGTAGCAAACCAATTTTGGGGAGATGGCGTAAATCCTAGAAAACAGTCATCTGTCAAAAATAAGGAGCCAGATTATGCGGATCATGATGATTCAACCCAACTATCATTCTGGTGGTGCGGAGATTGCGGGAAATTGGCCACCGAGTTGGGTTCCTTATGTGGGTGGAGCGTTGAAAACAGCTGGCTTTACTGACATCTGTTTTATTGATGCTATGACCGATTATATTGCGGATGATGCTTTGGCTGAAATTATTGCCAAGCATCAGCCGGATGTGGTGCTAGCAACGGCGATTACGCCGATGATTTACCAATCTCAAACTACTCTCAAGATAGTTAAACAAGTTTGTCCCCAAGCCAAGACAATCATGGGCGGGATTCACCCGACCTATATGTATAATGAAGTTCTCAACGAAGCGCCTTGGGTAGATTATATCATCCGGGGAGAAGGGGAAGAAATCACAGTTAACTTGCTCAGAGCGATCGCCAATGGTACAGATGAGAGCGATCGCCGTAATATATTAGGTATTGCTTTCTTAGAAAATGGGCAAGTCGTCGCCACACCAGCACATCCCCCGATTGCTGATTTAGATACCCTCACCCCAGATTGGAGTTTATTAGACTGGAGTAAATATATCTACACTCCACTCAACGTCCGAGTTGCAGTTCCCAACTACGCCAGAGGATGTCCCTTTACCTGTCGTTTTTGTTCCCAGTGGAAATTCTGGCGCAAATATCGTTCTGGTACTCCTAAAAAATTCGTTGATGAAATTGAAATCTTGGTAAAAAAACACAAAGTCGGCTTTTTCATTCTGGCAGATGAAGAACCAACTATTAACAAACCAAAATTTATCGCTTTGTGTAACGAACTAATAGAACGTAACTTAGGCGTGTACTGGGGAATCAATACACGGGTGACAGATATTTTACGAGATGAGCAAGAACTACCACTTTACCGCAAAGCCGGACTAGTTCATGTTTCCTTGGGAACAGAAGCAGCAGCCCAGTTAAAATTGAATTTGTTCCGCAAAGAAACAACCATCGAACAAAACAAGCGCGCCATCAAACTCCTAAATCAAAATGGTATCATTACCGAAGCTCAATTTATCATGGGTTTAGAAAACGAAACCCCAGAAACCATCGAACAAACCTATCAAATGGCTTTGGATTGGAAAGCAGATATGGTGAACTGGAATATGTTTACCCCTTGGCCATTTTCCGAATTATTTCAAGATTTAGGCGATCGCGTTGAAGTCCGCGATTATTCTCAATATAACTTTGTCACGCCAATCATGAAGCCGGATGCAATGGAACGGGAAGATGTTCTCAAAGGAGTACTACGGAACTACGCCCGTTTTTACCTCCGCAAAACCTTTGAATATTGGTTTGTCAAAGATGCATTTAAACGTAAATATCTTTTAGGTTGCTTGAAAGCATTTGTGCAAACCACCCTCAATAAGCGCTTCTATAACCTCAAACGAGTCAAGTACAAGGGACTACAAACCGAGATAGAACTAGGTTTTGATGAGTCGAAGATTCTCACCCGCGAACAAATCGCCCAGCGTAAGCAACAACATCCAGAACTCATGGCTGATGTGAATTTCACAGGTAATATTTCCGCCTGCGGCGCACCGAATGACCTACCGGAATATGATGAGAAACAGGAGGATGTGGTAAATCTTTAAAATGAAAATTTCTTGGTGTCTTAGTGTCTTAGTGGTGAAAAAAATTATTTTTTAAACACTAAGACACTAAGACACAAAGATTAAACATCTGGGATTCTCCCATACCCAATGACGAATGACCCTTGACTATTCCTTTGCTGATTTTCTGGTTTTTTCTCCTGAGTACGGTTCCAAATAATCAAACCTGCAATTACTACCAACAATAAAGTAATTACCCAAATCACAGGGCCATTTACGGTTGAACGATTTTGATTTTCTGTTGGTTGATTTTTGGTAGGGGATGGATTGGGAGTAGTATCGGGTATGGGGTCGCGTGGTGTGCCTGGTGGGATAATCATGGTGATGTCTTCATAATTAATCCTGCTATGGCGCATCGGTGGAAATTGTGTCTGTGGTTGAGAGGAAATTCTCGGACTCGGTGATTGAGAAAGTGCTTTCGCCAGTGCTTCTAACCCAGCTGGATGATTAAAATAGGTAAGATGATCACAGGCTGGATTTGGTGTTAGTATCTGAGGCTGGGGTGAACGGCTGAAACTCACACATTTGATACTAGCCAAAGTCACAGCGATATCATTTGGTTGTTCAAAGAAAACTAAGTTTACTACTTGATCTACACCTTGACCAAAAAGCCTAGACATCAATCTTTGCAGAGGACTTGATTGTTTGTCTAGCTGCATTTCTGTGGCTGCGCGAACTAGTGAGCGATCGCCTGCCACAATTGTATAAGGAACACCAGGATCGGGATTTTCGGCTAGTTGTTTGAGCAAATCAGAATCTGGATGCATTTGCTCAAGGGAATAATTGTTATTTTCCAGATATTCTAATAAATCAGCTACTACTTTTGCAGGCCAAACAACTGCTGCAAGTTGATTCAAACCAAATACCAGAACTGTAAAAATAAAATCTTGTACCGCCGGCCAAGGAGAACCACCGTTGGGTGTACCCAGCATCACCAAGTGTTGTACAATCTCATTACCACCTTCGCGCTCAATGAACCAACGAGACACCAAGCCGCCCATAGAGTGAGCAACAATATGTAATTGTTTACCGTGATTGGCTTCCAAACCGACTGCTTGCAATTTTTGTTTTAAAAGTCGGGCATTCTCTTCAATAGTAGTATTGAGATTTTCGTAATCAAATGCCAACACTAAATCATAGTAATCTTTGATCAGACGCTGCTGTCCATCTACGGTGACTGTAACTTTTTGAATACTAGGAACTTGGCATTCTGTATCACCAATAATACCATGAATGTAGAGAATTATTCGCTGTGCTTGAGTAACTTTTTCCCTAACTGATTCGATGTTTTGATCGTAAATTACTTGCTCGTTTTCATCAACTGTTGCTGCTGCTAAAATCGGATATGCAAATTTTCTTCCCAGCTTGCGACAGATGATTTTCTGAAAAAAGATGCGGATGGAACCTTGTAAACAACGATGACTTTTTGTTGGTGTCGGTAATCTTTCTATCGTAATTTCTGTTTTCCCATCTAGAGTATTTCTACCTGTTCCTAAAGGTAAGAAAAATTCCCCATCGTAACTTATTGGTAAAAGATATTCGTTGTCTGCAATTTCTCGATCAACTAGTAATTTTAAAGGTGCTGATTTTGTGACAACGGTGTGATCGACTACGTTACTCAATTCCAAACCTGTCAAACCAGGATCGCTGGCTCGGCTGGTGGTAAATTGAAAGGGTTCGGTATTCTCTAGTTCTTGCAGAAGCGGAGGTAAGGTGACATTTCCTAAATCTCTGCTAGTTTGCGGTACAGTTGTGAGATTAATTTCTGCTTGTAAATTTGCATGAGGTAACACCTCTACTAAACCATTTTGCAATTGCATCGGGCGATCGCTCGGCAAATTTTCAGGATTTTGGGGACGAACGATGGTGACTGCGACTTCTTGGGTTAACCAATCATCATTGTTAACTCTGGCTTTCACCCTGACAGCATTGCGTTCCCCAACTTCCTGGATTAAACTTTCTAAAATACTCCTTCCCCCAATTGAACGTTTAGGTGAAGGTGGATTTAACCCATCTTGTTCTAATAAACTCGCATCAAATTCAGAAGCACTAACAATCAATTTCAATATATCTTTGTACTCAGTAATTCCCTGTGCTAAAAACTCATCAGGAATCACAAAACCCAGATCATCAAAACTTGCAACTGTAACGCTTGCTTCACTACCTTTCGGTGCTAAACGAACACTACTTTTTTCTGGGAAAAATGGCACTTCAACGCTATAGTTTTCTGTGAGATTCAGGACATTACAATAAAGAGTTTTTTCACTGTTATTTGTGAGTACAACTTGAATACTTGGCGGTATCCATTCGCCATTTTCATTGGTATACTCTAACCGCATTTCTGAACCAGAACCAGATTCTTGGCTTCCAGACAAAACGATAATTTCCATCTGGATATCATCAGGTTTAATCCGACTAGTAGCGGGAGTTTTGAGTTGCAAAATATTTTGCCAACGAGCAATATGTTCTAAACGCTGAATAGCTTTGCTAGCAAAATAAGGCATGTAACCAGCCTGAGTTGATTGTTCTGGGATTGGGGCAACTACAGGAAGTTTACTATTAGGAAGTATAATCCAATATTGATTGTCTTTTGCTAACAAGTGATAATCTGCATCTTCTGATTTTGCAACTTCCTGCACATACAAAGAACCAGTGTTCGCCAGTGCTTGACGTGCTAAATCTATACCTGCTCCTTGACCATCAAGATATACTTGCAACGGAGGTAATGGTAAGCTGGTAACTATAGCCCAATAACTAGTATTTTCAAACAGATTATTGCTTCCCTCAATAATTTCTACTTTGCTCCGTTGTGGTAACACCTGTGTCACCCGCACTTGAGCCAAAGCATTTCCTAAATCACGCCACTGTTGATCAGCAGTTCCCACTGGGAAAATTGCCAGGAGAGTATCTCCAGCATCAGTAGCTTTCGGGATACCGTGAACAGCACCCGCATCAATTACCCAACTTTTTTGATTTTCGCTGTAAGTCAAAGTAAAGTAATGAGAACGCTCTCGAATTGCACCACCCAAAAATGGCTTGTCTAATTCCTGTGGGTCAGTGGTGTCAATTTGTGGTGACTGTTCCTTAAGTTTGCCACTAATTAAAGCATTGAGATTTCTCACTAAATCCCGATATGTGATATTACCATTCGTTCTTTCCAGGGTTTGCAGTAAAAAGTAAGAAAAAGCACCACGAGATTTCCCATCTTCAGCTTGATATTCTTTCGCTTGTTCGTAGTCTCGGCACGCAGACAACATGACGTGTCTACCTTTTGGTAACACAACCCCTGTGATTTTTTTATCCAAGCTGCGATCAGCACTTAATGATTCTGCAAATACTGGAGAATCTGCGGCAAAAATGTAGCTACTCAACGGGCGATCGCGATAATCTATAGGAGCCTGACGCACATTGACTGCGATATCTCTAGTTCCCGAACCAGAGTGACAGCAGTCGAGAATCACCACAACGTGAGGATTTTTTTGAGCAACTTCAGAAATCAGGTAAGCTATTTCTTTATCAGCTAAATCTCGACTAGTTACTGTCCGGCTATCGTAACAAACCAAAGTTTCATCTAAACGATCTGGCTCTAAACTCCAAAATTCCTGCGGTGACTTTTCTTGTGCGCCATGACCCGCATAATAAAATAAGACAACATCTTCACTATCAGCATTGCAAAGATGTTGCCGAAAGCCATCAATAATCGCCTGACGAATAGCATTTTGATTAATTAGTATCCAAGGTCTATCTATTGGTTCTACCAAATTCCATTCGCGATCGCGAGCCACACGTTCCCGTAGATAAGTTTCTACTGCATTGATGTCGTTAACACAACCCTGCAAAGATGGTATAGACACAACAGAAGCGGGATCATATTCATCAATACCGACTAGTAGCGCATAAATATTTTTAGCCATAATATCTCCACTCAGTCATCCCCTGCGGGGAATTGAAAATTCAAAATTCAAAATTACAATACCCATAAATAAACTTAGGGTCTTGTATCCTTTTGTTTTGCAATCAGGCTGTTTTCGATATTTTTGATGTCTTAATTTGGTGATGGATCAGGCAAATAAAATTCAAAAAATTTTGTCTTAGTACTTGGATAATTCAAAAAAATTTCTAGCCGATCACAAAAACGTCAAAATACACTTATTTGTTATAAAGATTAACAATAGTATTGTTTAAAGATAACAACACTAACGCCATTCATAATACAGCATTTACTGATTATTGTTGGTCAATAGTTATCTCCTTGTCCCCCTTGTCCCCCTTGTCCCCCTTGTCCCCTATCCCCTATCCCCTATCAAATTCCAAAAATACCCATCTGGTGCGACAAAGGAAAAACTTGGTTCTCCAAATTCGTTTTCAGCAATAGTTGTAAATTTTTGTATGGAACTTGCTTTGATGCGATCGCAAAATTGATTTAGTTCTCGCACTCGGTAAGTATACAAACACATTCCCAAACTACCTGGTTGTGCTGCTTCATAGCGAGAATCGAGATTTATGGAACCGGGAAAGCGAACAATATAAAGTCTACCGCTACGTGCTGCCATAAAGTCAGTTGTAGAAGAACGTGGATCATCAAAAGCGGTGACGAAAAACTTTTCACCTGGTTGGAGATCAAAAATTTCTCTTCCAGCTAGAGATGATTCATAGCTAGTCTCGACATCATCACGCACGCGCAACAAACCCAAAACTTCGTCATAAAACTTCAATGTTTCCTTACTGTCATCTTGAACTACCATCCCGATGTGGGTAAACTGACTCGTTTTGAGAGGAGAATTAAGATCAATATTTCCGTAATCCGGGAGTGTATAACCAAACCTTTGAAAAAAAACTTGTCGTGTGAATGGTTGTAGCAATAGCATTTCCCGCACCCCAACCATCGCGTCAATAAAAGGACGCTTTTTCTTTTCTTTGTTATAGATCACTTCCCAATGGGGACGGGTAAACCAAAGCGCCCAACCAGCTGCTTTTGCTTCTTCTACATGATTTAAGATGTTGATAATATCGGCAGTTAAAGTTGTTGCCCAACGATTACCCTTGACTTTCATCGATCCCATCTTTAACCCGTGATTTATAGGGTTTTGCCAAATCATCAGACGAATCAAACCGTGATCTGCATGTTGATGGTAAAGGCGAATTGAGCGTAAAGACGAGTCCACGCCATACAATTGTTTCGCCACAGTTGCTGGTAACTCGCCCTGTTGACCAATGCGATAACCGAATTGCTCCCAATACTGAATCGCCGCAATTGGTTCTGGGACGCCAATACATACTTCATAGATGCCTTCTATTACATTTTGTAGTCCCTGATGCATAGTTTTTTATAAACGTGCAACAAAAAGTTAACTTCAATCAACGTGAGTAAAGATGCCTAAAACTAGGGAGTAAGGCTGTAAGGGTATAAGGATGTGGTGTGTAGGGTATGTTTGGGTTTCAAGCCCACCAAAAATTAAAGATGTATTACTCCGCAAGCAGCCTTAGCGCAATAAATACGGTGTTCTTATTTTAATCCCACGACCAGTTCACGATCTTTCCCTACACCCTTACACCCGCACATCCCTATACTTTGAGATGCCATTGTTATTTTCGCTGTGATCCAGCAACACCCACTACAAGCGTAAACATTAAAAAAACATTAAAAATTTTTGGGCTAACTATTGGATTTTGCCTAAAGAAAAGGTTAAAAATTTTACATATACATTTTTACTTGTATAAGATTTACGCATCTACCACAAAAATGATGTTCTGACTACCAAGGTTTCAACTATTTTTTTAACTCTCGTAAAACAAAGGCGGGTGCGGTGTATCAGCAATATGGATATTACTACCTATATCAAGCACAATTGACCTGGCTGGATGCCACATCCGACTCTGCGATCGCCTTCGCTTATTACTTAGTTTCCATCATGGTTGTTTATTCTCCTCGCAAACGGCAAGTTTTTAATCTTAAGTGGATATACAGAATAATCACAGGATCAATTGTTATAAGTAGCACAATTAATTTCCTAGAGGCTTGGATGTTTTGGCGCCCAGAGTATTGGGTGCTGGGGTTACTCAAAGCGATCGCGGCTTCTAGTTCAGTATGTGCCATGATTTTACTGATGCGATCGCTTCCTCAATTTCTGACTATTCCCAACTTGACAGAACTCAAGCAAGCCAATCAGCAGCTCGAACTAGAAATCAAAGAACGCCATTTGGCTGAAGAAGCATTACGGGAAAGTAAAGAGCGTTTTCATAATGCTTTTGATTATGCAGCTATTGGTATGGCTTTAGTAGGGTTAAACGGTAGTTGGCTACAAGTAAATCATGCTTTGTGTGAAATTGTCGGTTACTCAGAAGCAGAATTACTAGCTAAAACTTGCCAAGATATCACCCATGCAGAAGATTTAGAAACAGATTTTGACTACGTACGTCAACTTTTGACTGGCGAGATTCGCTGTTATCACATCGAGAAGCGGTACATACACAAGCTTGGATATGTTCTGTGGATTATGTTAAGTGTATCGTTAGTGTGTGATATCCACGGTCAACCGCTATATTTTATTACTCAGATTCAAGATATCACCGAGCGCAAAAGAGTTGAACAAACTTTACAGCAGCAAGCTTATATTTTTGAAAATATCTCCGATGGTGTAATTATTACTGATTTACTGGGTCGGATTATCGACTGGAACCGAGCCGCAGAGAAGATGTTTGGCTATGATAAAGCAGAGATCATAGGTAAAACCCTTGGTATATTACACAAACCAGAAGAATCTGCTGTCCTGACAAAAAAAATTATAGACGAGTTACATACTAGCAATCGCTGGGCTGGTGAAATTAACTTTGTTCGCAAGGATCGCACCCAAGGAGTATCCGAAACAGTATTTGTCCCACTGTATAATGAACATGGTCAGCCCAGCGCCACAATTGGCGTCAACCGCAACATCACAGAACGCAAACAAGCAGAAGCAGCTTTACAACAAGCTAATGAGCAACTTACCACTTGGGTGCAGCAACTCGAACAACGCAACCATGAAATTGCTCTACTCAGTCATATGAGCGATATTTTGCAAGCTTGTCTCACGGTTGAAGAAGCATATAAAGTAATTGCTCAGTTAATCCAACCCTTGTTTCCTCAGACATCAGGTGGAGTGTTTATCATTAGTTCCTCAAAACACTTAGTCGAAGCTGTGACGACTTGGGGTGACTTAACTCTTGCGAGTAAAACAGTATTTTCAGCCAATCAGTGTTGGGCTTTGCGACGGGGACGGGAGCATCTTTCCACATCTGAGCAACAGGGTTTACAGTGTAGCCACATTGAAGAATCATTTGCAGGCGAAACCCTTTGTGTACCAATGATGGCTCAGGGTGAAGCTTTGGGTATGCTGCATTTCCATTCCCCAGAACCAGGACAACTAACAGCAGCCAAACAACAATTAGCTTCTGAGGTTGCGGAACGTGTAGCATTAGCTTTAGCCAACTTACGACTTACGGAAGCTTTGCAACAGCAGAGTATTCGTGATCCTCTCACAGGTTTATTTAATCGCCGTTACTTAGAAGAATCTCTAGAACGAGAAATCAGCCGCGCCGAACGCAGTCACAAACATGTGGGCATTATCATGATGGATGTTGATCATTTTAAAAGCTTCAACGATAAATTTGGTCACGAAGCTGGTGATGTTGTGTTGCGCGAACTCGGTGGATTTTTGAGAAAACAAATTCGCAAAGCGGATATTGCTTGTCGGTATGGGGGCGAAGAAATAATGTTGATTTTACCAGAAAGTTCTTTAGAAGTTTGTCAAGAAAGAGCCGAGCGCATTCGGCAAACAGTGAAACTTTTAGACCTCCAGCATCAACGTCAGAAACTTGGTTACATTAGTTTGTCATTGGGAGTCGCCATGTATCCAGAACATGGTTTAACAGGTACAGCAGTGATTGAAGCTGCTGATACTGCTTTATATATTGCCAAAAAAACCGGACGCGATCGCATCGTCATGGCTCAATCTCAGGTAAGTTTGTATTGAAGAAAAAAGAGGAAGAAAACAATGATAGATCCTACATGGATAGGCAGAGTAAATTTTTACGAATTAGTTGGCTAAAGGAGTTCGTAGTGAGGACTTTAGTCCTTTCTTAAGCACTAAAGTCCTGACTAAAAACCTTTTGTGATTTGCGCTGTCTTACTTACGGATATTTAAGCCCCTCTGTGCGTCGGAGAGGGTTGGGGAAAGGTCAATCTTGAGATTCCATCACCTCAGCAGTCTTATCCCTATCCAACTTGAGAATTAACACACCCAAGGGTGGTAAACATAAATCTAGCGAATAAGCCCGATTGTGCATTGACCAATTATCAGTCCATTTACCACCTAAATTACCCATATTGCTACCCCCGTATTTACGCGCATCACTATTGAATAATTCGGTATAAAATCCGGGTTCTGCTACACCGATACGGTAGTGGGAATGGGGTTGGGGGGTGAAGTTGCAAACTACAATTACAAAATCTTCAGAGTCTTTGTCTCTGCGGATGAAGGACACGACGCTGTGACGATTATCACTACAATCAACCCACTCAAACCCTTCCCTGACAAAATCTAGGGTATACAAAGCTGGTTCGCTGCGGTAAAGATGGTTTAGCTCCTTAAAAAATTCTTTTAGCTGCTGGTGGGGTTCATACTGCAACAAATGCCATTCTAAATCAGCCCACACATTCCACTCACTCCACTGCCCAAACTCCATGCTCATGAACATGGTTTTCTTACCTGGGTGAGCAAACATATAGGCAAACAAACAACGTGCGTTAGCAAATTTTTGCCATCTGTCACCTGGCATTTTGCCGATGATGTTGCTCTTACCATGCACAACTTCATCGTGAGACAGTGCCAACATGAAGTTTTCGCTGTGGTGATACCACATACTAAAAGTAACATTGTTTTGGTGGAATTGACGGAACCAGGGGTCCATGCTGAAATAATCTAGCATGTCGTGCATCCAGCCCATGTTCCACTTTAAGTTAAAGCCCAAGCCACCAGTGTAGGTGGGCCAAGAAACCATCGGCCAAGCTGTAGATTCTTCAGCGACAGAGACAACACCAGGAAAATAGCTAAAGATGAGATGGTTCACCTGACGCAGAAAATCAGCTGCTTCTAGGTTTTCTCTACCTCCATATTGGTTGGGAAGCCATTCGCCTTCTTTGCGGCAATAATCGAGGTAAAGCATAGAAGCAACCGCATCAACGCGAATCCCGTCAATGTGGTATTTATCAAACCAAAACAGTGCGTTTGCAACTAAGAAATTGCGGACTTCGTTGCGTGAGTAGTTAAATACCAAAGTTCCCCATTCTTTATGTTCGCCTTTGCGGGGATCGGCATGTTCATAAAGGTGAGTACCATCAAAGAAAGCTAAACCATGACCATCTTTGGGGAAGTGACCAGGAACCCAATCTACAATGACGCCAATATCGTTTTTATGGCACTGGTCAACAAAATACATAAAATCATCTGGGCTACCGTAACGGGAAGTGGGAGCGTAATAGCCTGTGACTTGATAACCCCAAGAACCATCAAAGGGATGTTCTGCGATCGGCAATAATTCTATGTGAGTGTAACCCAAATCTTTAACATAGGGAATCAACCTGTCTGCTAATTCTCGATAAGTCAGAAAACGCGCACCTGTGTTGAGTTCGGAAACAGCAACTACTGGCTCGGTTTCCCCATTCGGGAGTTTGGGTGGTTCCGCACTAGAAGCATGTAACCAAGAACCTAAATGTACTTCGTAAACTGAGATGGGTTGAGTCAGGGGATCGGTGTGACGCCGCTTTTCCATCCAGTCTTGATCGTTCCACTGATACTTATCTAAGTCATTGACAATCGAAGCTGTTTTGGGACGGGGTTCTTGTTGGAAACCGAAGGGATCAGATTTTTCGTAAATATGACCTTCTATATTTTTGATTTCATATTTGTAATTTTCTCCTACCTCAAGTTCAGGAATAAACAATTCCCAAACTCCAGTTTGTCCTTTACGCATCTGGTGTTGGCGTCCATCCCACTTGTTGAAATCGCCGATCACTGAAACGTTACGAGCATTGGGCGCCCAAACGGCAAAATAAACCCCTTTAACACCATTTACTTCTGTGAGATGCGCTCCCAATTTTTCGTAAATGCGGTGATGGTTTCCTTCAGCAAACAAGTGTAGATCAAACTCAGTCAAGTGGGGAGAGCGGAATGCATAAGGATCATAAATGACTCGTTCGTGTTCCCCTTCTTTGATTTTGATCTGGTAGTTTGCTAATTCTTTTGTTTCAATCGCGCATTCAAAAAAATGTGGATCATGCACGCTTTGCATTTGATATTCTTTTCTTTCTTCGGGAAGAAGCACCCACGCCTCACTAGCATTGGGTAGGTAGGCTCGCACAGCCCAAACAGTTTTGCCATTTGCTTCTACAAGATGGGAACCCAATATTTCAAACGGATCTTGATGCTGATTCCAAACGATACGGTTTACTTGTTCGGGGGCAATCATGGTCATAGACATGGAGCTACCTAGATTGGTTGAATAAAGTGGGTAAGTAAATCTGCTTTTTTAACTTCTATATATTATTCTTTACATTTATTTGCAATTTTGTCTTGATGTCATCGTGAATTTGGGGAATGGGGATCGGGGATTGGGGATTGGGGATTGGGGATTGGGGATTGGGGATTGGGGACAAGGGGGAAACTAATGACAAATGACAAATGACAAATGACAAATGACTAAATCAATGTATCCAAAAAAGGGAAAAGCTGGAATAGTGCTTTACGCAGTCTCAGCAAAAAGATATTTTCTCTGATTTTGGAATTTAGTTTTGGTGGTGGGGCTTGTTGCAATTGGGCTTGCAGTTGTGCATACTCAGCAGCAGATAGAGGTTTGCCGTCAATGGGCGATCGCGCTGCTAATATAATTTCTGTTCGTAATATTTCTTCTGGTATGTCTTCTGGCGGTGGTAATGCTATTACTTTTGCTCCTTGATAACTAGTAAGACTTATCACAATGCTACTGATAACTATCAAATAAATGTATTTTCTATTTTTCATTTTTATAAATTTTTCATTTTTGATTTTTAATTTTATTTGTTTAATGCTAAAAAGTTTATACCACAGTTACTGCTGTGCGACTTGTATACATTGATCAATTGACCAAAAAAACAACCGATGCAACTTGAGTGCATCGGCCATAAGAATATTTATTAAATTGGGACTTGACATTTGGCTCATGCTAATGCAGAGGCTTGGGGTTTGGCAAAGATCATCCTTCCAGCGGATGTTTGCAAGGCGCTGGTGACAACTACCCGTAATTCACCACCGACATAATTGCTACCTTCTTCAACTACGACCATTGTGCCATCGTCTAGGTAGCCAATTCCTTGACTAGGTTCTTTACCTTCTTTGAGAATCTTCAGGTCAATGTTATCGCCTGGTAGGTAAGTTGGACGTACAGCATTAACCAAATCGTTAACGTTTAAAACAGGGACTTTCTGCACACTGGCTACTTTGGATAGGTTGTAGTCATTCGTTAGGAGCGTGCCGTTGATTTCTTGAGCAAACCGGACTAACTTAGCATCTACGGTTGTGATATCGTCGTAGTCTATTGAGTTAATCAAAATGCGATCGGGGTAAACTGTTTTAATTCGATTGAGAATTTCTAGTCCCCGTCTTCCCCGTACGCGTTTTTGATCTTTGCTTGCATCTGCTACTTGTTGCAGTTCTTGCAAGACAAATTGGGGTACAAGCAACTGTCCTTCCAAAAAGCCAGTTTCGAGAAGTGTTTCAATCCGACCATCAATAATGCAGCTAGTGTCTAAAACCTTGGTGCTAGCTGGTTTCAGTGTTCCTTCTACTACCAGTGTTTCTACAGTGTTGGGATTAATTAACCGTAACAAACCACGCCCGTGGGTATCAGCCAGATTCATGCCAGTATAAGCCAGCACGATACTACCAACAACTGCTACCAGTGGCTTAATAAAAAAGCTAAAATCGGCGGGAATTGGTAGCAAAAATAGAGGTGCTAACATGAGATTCGCGATCAATAACCCAATGACCAGACCGATCGCACGGGTTAAGATGATTTCAAATGGCATTTCCCGCACTTGGCTTTCTAGGCGGCGATAGGCTGTCTGAAATCTCAGTCCGACTGCGCCGCCAATAATAGCGGCAAAAGCAGCAAAAACCAAGCGTAGAGCTTCTATGTTTGTTACCCGATCCAGCGCTCCATTTGGCAGCAACTCGATACTGTAGAAACCTACCCCCGCCGCTGCTAGGATGAATGAGAATATGATAATTGCATCAAGCATAATAGTGCTAATTTCCTGCAACAGTTTTAATCGATAGGTAAAGTATTTCTTATCTCATCGCTAGGAGCGATTTAATATATTTACGCTCATACTAGAGGTTGAGACTGACAACATCTGCAATCATTATAACTAAAGATTTTTATGCTCTATTATTGCCATCTTTTTAGTTAAAAACGATAAAAATTTGTTAATAAATAACTAGAAAAAATTAAAATAAAATGCTAATTCCAAGAATGCTGTCAGTACGGATTTTCCCCCTTGCCTGATATCTTCTTGTCTTCTGTGTTTTACTTAACTTATTAATTTTCATGTTTTGTAATTTTAATAATCTTATTTTAATTTTTACTCAAAATGGTACAAAAAGATATAGTTTCAGCCATTCCCACTTCTGCGTACGTACATATTCCTTTTTGCAGACGCCGATGTTTTTACTGTGATTTTCCGATCTATGTTGTAGGCGATCGCTTGCGTGGTGAAACATCTAACGCCATTTCTCAATACGTAGAGATTCTTTGTCAAGAAATTGCCATTGCTCCTGTTTTTAGCCAATCTTTACAGACAATCTTCTTTGGTGGCGGTACTCCCTCACTGTTATCTGTGCAGCAATTGCAACATATATTATTGGCGTTAGAGCAAAAGTTTGGTGTTACTCCTGGGGTAGAAATTTCGATGGAAATAGACCCAGGTACGTTTGATTTAGCACACATTCAAGGCTATCGTAGTGTAGGCGTTACGCGTGTCAGCTTGGGTGTACAAGCCTTTGATGCAGATTTATTGCAAGCTTGTGGGCGATCGCATTCTGTTACTGATATTTACAAAGCCGTAGACTTAATTTCGCAAGTAGGATTCCCTGAATTTAGCATAGACTTAATTTCCGGATTACCGCATCAAACTTTAGATAGGTGGCAGGAGTCATTAGAAAAAGCAATTGCTATAGCACCGACACATATATCTATATATGACCTAACCATAGAACCAGGAACAGCCTTTGGTCGTTACTACAAAGGGGGTATTCATCCCCTACCAACAGATGAAACCACAGTCAAAATGTACCAGATGGCGCAGCAAATCTTAACTGGTGCTGGTTATGAACATTATGAAATTTCCAACTATGCCAAAGTTGGACACCAATGTCAGCATAATCGAGTTTACTGGCAAAATCGCCCTTATTATGGCTTTGGTATGGGTGCAGCTAGTTATGTCGCAGGGAAAAGATTTACCCGTCCCCGTAAAACCAAAGAATATTACCAGTGGGTAGAAGCTGGTTGTGTAATTGATTGTGAAGTAACCTCAGCAGATGAAATTTTGTTAGAAACCTTAATGCTAGGGTTACGTTTAGCAGAAGGCGTAAATTTAGCAGTGCTAGTAGAACAGTTTGGAGAAAAGAAAATAGAAGAGATTGAGAAATGTTTACAACCGTACTTCCAAAAAGGCTGGATTAAACTTGAGGGAGAAAGGTTACGTTTGCATGATCCCGATGGATTTTTGTTTTCTAACGTGATTTTGTCAAAGTTGTTTGCGGAATTGGGGGAATAGGGATTGGGGATCGGGGAGCGGGGATCGGGGATTGGGGATTGGGGATCGGGGATGGATGTGGGGACAAGAAGAAATCGCCTTAAAGCTTGAACATTAAGTCTTAAAGTTGGAACATTAAGTCTTAAAGTTGGAATGTTAAGCCTTGAAGCTTAAAAATTGAGCCTTGAAGTTTGAACGTTGAGGTTTAACTCTAGTTTGAATACTTCCCACAGTCATTGCACCCCACCCCTTAATCCCCTCCCCGCAAGCGGGGAGGGGCGGTTTTGGCGTTAGACAAAACCGGGGTGGGGTTCTTTGGGATTTATTAAGTAATCAAGCAAACCTGATATCATCTATCGGCTATTGACAAATGACCATTGACAAATGACCATTGACCAATGACTACTTTTGCATTGTGATTGCGATCGCTTCTTCGAGTTGTTGCTGGGGGAGAGGGGTTAAAATAAATACTTCTTGTACAGTTTTACCGTGACGTGCAATTAATTTAAACCCACCACGAATGGGAACAGATACCCGTAATTGCAACTTTGGACTATGACCTTTTACCCGTCCAATTTGTCCTGGTGTGATGGTTTGAATGCCATCTAGTTTACACAGACGTTCGAGGATGGGAATCAGTCCAGGAATATGAGTTGAGTGATTCCAAACTAATCTGCCATCTTTAACAGGTGTTGTTTTACGGGTGTCTGGGGTGGGTTTAGTCATAAATTTTACGCTGCTTCCAGAGGAGCCATTGTTAAACCAGCTCGACGTAATTGTTGATGGTAAAGTTCGGCTGGTTCTTGCGGCCCAGTCCAAACAATGGCTTGACCCTCATAGTGTACTTGATTAGTGAGATCCCAAGCGCGATCGCCAGTCATTCCCGGAATATACTTGACCAAGCACTCTGCAACGTGCTGAAAAGTATTAAAATCATCATTTAAAACAATGACTTTGTAATTTGGATAAGTCTTACGGGTAACTTGAGTTGACCGTTCAGGAGCTATAGTTGGTGTCGCTGCCATCCCGTAAACAGCTGCTGAAAGTCTGGTAATCATAAAATTAATTAACCAACAGGTCTTTACAAAACTACACTACAATTAACAGTTTAGTCTATAGTCAAGAGTCCAGAGTCCATTGTCCTGGAATATTTACTCTTGACTATTGACAAATTATTTCCAATCTTCCCAATTTTGATTGAAAATTGAGGTATCGGGGAAAGCGGTGGGGTTGCCGTTTTTCTTAAGTAGTTGTTGCAATTTTAATAATTGCGGTTCTGGTTTGGGCAAATCATCTACAAGTTGGTAGGGTGCAATGTTGTTTTTTAAAGCGAAAGCGACTGTAGTTCCCGCCGCAGCGCCAGCAGACCATTCAAAGGAGTGTACCCGGTAGGCTGCTGCTGCAATGTGACTGGTAGCAATACTTTTACCCCCTACTAGTAAATTATCAATTTTTTGAGGAATCATTGCCCGCAGAGCAATTTGGAAGGGATAAGCTTGACCTGCACCACGTCTTTCTCCTGGACGTTCTTGATTTCCGGGTGCTTCTGGTGGACTTTTAACCATACAAGGATGGAAGTCGATCGCATAGTGTCCAATACCAATAGCATCGGCAAAAATAGTTGAACGAGTCCGTCGCGCTACGTTTTCCGGACGCTGTTGACCTGAAAGTACTGATAAAGCTTCCAAACCTGATAGCGTAGCTTTTAAGCGGCGATATTCAGCAGGTGAAAGGGTTGTGCGGTAATACTCATCATCGTAATTGCGACGAGAAATATCAACTTCCCAAATACTAAAACCTTCCGGCGCACCCCAACTAGGACGACCAATGATCCGTCTTCCTTCGCGCATATACGGATATTTTGACAAACCATGTGCTGTTCCCATGGGGGAATTTAATCCGGAAAGAAAGCGATTGTTTGTGTGTTGTTGCTTAACACCATTTCCTAATTGGGAATCTGTAGTCCCTGCTGTCAACCAGTAATAATAACCAAAAGCATTTTCCTCACCTCTACGCAAGGTTTCTACCCGCAGTCCACCCATCCAACCACCAGGGTTAAGCTGTCCGGTGGCTTTGAGTTGATCGCGAGTATAAATTAGATTGTCTTTGGCGGTTCCAGGACGGTAGTCATTTCCCCAAGTCCAGTTTTGCATGGAAATGTCTCCGGGAGTGGGAGCCGTAAAAGTGACGCCGCCAAATTTCGTTTCTTCGCCTTTTTTCGGACTCAAAATACGGCGGTAAGTAAATACTAAAGGAAAGCTGGCTAGTCGTTTCAATTCATAACTGTAATAGGGCGAATACTGCATGTAGAATGGAGGCATGGTTTGCGGTTGTGGTTCCTTGGTTGCCTCCATTGCAAAGGTGTAAGTAAAGCCTTGAGTGCAGTAGGGATCGTTAGTTGCACTGGAAGATGAAGGCTCTAAATAAGAACGTGCATCGATGCCTAGACGATAGGGAACATCAGCAAGACCAATTATTTCTCCAGTTTCACTCGCATCTACAATATACCAGTTAGGGATATTGCCTTTTTGTGCTTGTTTGGGAGCCAGCCGAATAATAGTTTTGGTAAAGCGAGAAGAATTTAGATAGGCATAAGCATCTTGAATGCTTTGAGATAAGGTAAAGGTATTGAGTGGGGGAGCATTGGGTGCTGGTTGATGTTGGATGGCGATCGCACTATTAATGATTTTCCCATTAGAACTAAGATTTAATTCTTTAATGACTGTATTTGGGAACCATTGCAATTTGCCTTTTCCCTGTTTTGCTGCATCTTTGAGCATGGAACTCAAAATTTGATGTCCATCTTTGGGCATAAAACAGGAGTCACTTACCCAACAATCACCAGGGTTGAGTTTGCCGTATTTACGTTCAATTCGTTTTCGCAGTTCTAAGTAACCGCGAGAGTAGTATAACTTTGCTCGTTGGGTTGGTCGTTCGTCAAGTGCCGAAGTTCCTTGAGCCGAAATTTGTCCTCCCAGCCAATCGGTAATTTCTGTGAGACAAACTGTTCTCCCTGCTAGTAAACCTTCGTAAGCACTCGCAACACCAGAAAGTCCACCACCGACAACAAGCATGTCACAATTTACTGTTTTGTCGGGTGTTCTGGGTGGTGCTGCAATCACAGCATAAGGTGCAATCAAACTAGAAATGAGAGTCAGACTAATTAAAGAGGTGTGGTGAAAAGATGCTGGGTGTTTACGTTTCATGTTAAATTCGATTCCGCTCAACTCCTCGAACACGGCTTGTTAGCCTGGAATTAAAATTCAGGCTCAAACCAGAAACCCGTTACAATGGGTTAAATGTAGAAGCCGGAAATTTATTTTACGGCTACTTTTGCAAGTAACATTCAACCGCTACGGGTATCTAAAGATGACAAGCCGCGATTTTACTTTCGCTACGTACTTTATCAGTTCTTGATGACAGATAGCCCAGATTCCCCAGTTTTATAAGAGCGTAGGTTGAAAACCCTGTGGCTTGAGCCACGGGATGAAAGCCGCCAGTGAAGGATTTATCCTTCCACGACACAGGCTTTTCAGTATCTTCACACAACTGTTATGCTGATGTGTTAGCATAATAATGTAGTTGGTTAGGTCGTTCGCGTAGCGTCTCCGCCAGGAGAAACCGATGATAATTTACGAGTTCAAGGTCAAGGGAAAAGATAAACAATACCGTGCAATAGATGACGCTATTCGTACTAGTCAATTCATCCAAAACAAAGCTATTAGATATTGGATGGATAATGAAAAGATTGGTAAATATGATCTTAATAAATATTGTGCAGTATTAGCTAGTGAATTTCCCTTTGCTGATGAACTCAATTCAATGGCTAGGCAATCTGCGGCTGAACGTGCTTGGAGTGCGATATCTCGATTTTACGATAATTGTAAAAAGAAAGTTAAAGGCAAGAAAGGGTTTCCAAGGTTTAAAAAGAATTGCCGTTCTGTTGAATATAAAACATCAGGATGGAAGCTTTCGGATACTCGAAAATCTATAACTTTTACAGACAAAAAAGGAATAGGAACCCTGAAATTAAAGGGAGCCTATGACTTGAACTACTACAACATCAAACAGATTAAACGTGTCCGGTTAGTGCGTCGTGCAGATGGATATTACGCTCAATTTGCAATTGACGTTAATGTCAAAATCGAAACACAACCAACTGGTCAAGTAGTTGGTATTGACCTGGGATTGAAATACTTCATTGCTGATAACAAAGG
>NZ_JBHFLM010000086.1:0-23791 GCF_041928655.1 Pelatocladus sp. BLCC-F211
AATCGTTTCAAACGCGGTCGGGCAGTCCGTGTGTGCTTGTGGACGTATCCAAACGGGGAGATTTGAATACTTTGTATTCGGGTTTCTAGGGAGGACGGATGAAGCAAGAATCTCCGCACTTATAGGGCGGAGAGTGTCAAATAGAATTCTCTATACGATTGATGATGACAATTAATTGATTGATATTTTCCGTGTAGGAAAGCAAAACGATGATGAAGTTTACAAAAAATTATGAGTGGGTGACGAGGGATTTGAACCCGCAACCAATGGATTAAGAGTCCACTGCTCTACCGTTGAGCTAGTCACCCAAATTACTAATTTATAATTATAGCAAACTTTCCTTGTTGCTTGCAAGAAAAATTCACGACTGCGATCGCACCATGTTGCACCATGTTTAAACCGTTTGCGTCTCCTCATGTACCAATATCGACCTAGAGAATAGGGATCAGGGATCGGGGATAAGGGATCTATTTAGATTATGTTGCAAAGTCAATCAAAATCTTAATAAATAACAAAATCGGGATACATTTGCTCGTAGAAGTACTAGGGTGGGAAGGCGTAGTGAACTCAAATTTGAAGGAGAAGAAAATGGGACAAGCCAAACTAGGTGATACTGTGAAAGTTCACTATACAGGAAAGCTAGATGATGGCACAGTATTCGATTCTTCTGCTGAACGAGATCCATTGCAGTTTTCTATTGGTGAAGGGTTAGTGATTCCCGGCTTTGAACAGGCTGTAGTTGGTATGACTCCAGGAGAATCCAAGAGGACAAATATTCCAGCAGATGAAGCCTATGGCCCTTACCGTCCAGAATTGGTGATGGTAGTAGAGAAAGAACGCATTCCCACAGATGTATCTGTAGAGGTGGGTCAAATGCTACAAATTTCTCAGAGTAATGGTCAAGCAATTCCAGTTGTGGTTACAGAAGTTTCAGACTCCCAAATCACTCTCGATGCTAACCATCCCTTAGCAGGACAAGAACTGATATTTGATATTCAGTTAGTCCAAATTGATTAATGAAAAGCGATCGCTCGCCAAACTCGTTCGGGTAGCATTGGTAATTGCCGTAACCTGACACCTGTAGCATGAGCAACAGCATTAGCGATCGCTGCTGCTGTACAATTGGTAGTAATTTCTCCCACTCCCTTTGCACCAAAAGGCCCGTAGGGGTCGGATTTTTCAATCAGAAATATCTCCATAGGTGGCACATCAGCAGCCGTGGGAATGCGATAATCCCGTAGCGTTGGATTCACAATTCTACCTTTTTCATCAAACAGCAATTCTTCCATCAACGCATAACCAACTCCCATCGCAATCCCACCTGTGGCCTGTCCCTCACAAATCCTGGGATTAATTGCTTTACCCAAATCAATCGCCTGTACACACCTCAAAACCTCTATTTTCCCCGTCTCCACATCAACTTCTACTTCCACACCCTGCACAGCAAAAGTTAAAGTCGATTCATCCGCCGTATAAGCTACATCAACACTGATATTTTCGTCGTTTTCCTGGTGTGTTTGTAGTTTACTCTTTAACTTTTCAGCCGCTAACTTGACAGCTTGTCCAGAAATATACAACGTCGCCGACGCATAAGAACCCGCATCAAAAGGCGTTTCTTTTGTATCTCCAGAAATAATCTTAATTTCACTTATATCTACACCCAAAACCTCCGCTGCAATTTGGCGCAGCGTTGTATCAGAACCAGTTCCCACATCCACAGCACCGGTTCTTAACTCATACTTTCCATCAGCTAAAAGCGATAACTTGACACTAGCAAGGTGAATTTTGGATAAACCACTACCTTGCATTGAAACAGCAAATCCCACCCCACGCCGCCGAGAACCATTTATGATTGGTGGTGTACCAGAAATATAACCAAGGGACTGCACAACTTTGGCAAAACATTCATCCACACCATAGCTACCAATTAAATTAAAATGGTCTGCTGATGACCGACCTAAATTCATCACATCACCTGGACGAATAATATTTTTGTGTCGTAACTCTACAGGATCAATGTTGAGTTGATGGGCGATTTCATCAACTTGAGTTTCCATTGCAAAAGTGCCTTGAGTTGCGCCATAACCACGAAATGCACCCGCTGGCATGGTATTTGTATAAACAGCAAATCCTCTAAATCTTTTATTTGGACAACGATACAAACTCAAAGGAATATAACCTGATAAAAATACCACTGTTTGTCCATGATTGCCATAAGCACCAGTGTTGGCAATTACTTCCATATCTTGTACTACAAATGTTCCATCTTTTTTAACTCCGCTTTTCAGGCGAATTCTCATTGCATGGCGACTATTTGTAGCAGTAAATTCTTCTTTTCTGGTAAATTCCCATTGTACAGGTTTGCCCGTCATCAGAGTAGTAAAAACACACAAATCTTCAGATAAAATCTCTTGTTTATTACCAAACCCACCACCAATTTGAGCTTTATAAACACGGATTTTATCTTGAGGAATATTGAAAATTTGAGCAAGTAAACGTTGGCAATGAAACGGTACTTGAGTACTAGAACGAACAACTAATGTTCCATCTGTTTCTAACCAAGAAATCGTGACATGGGGTTCTAAATGCACATGTTGTAAAGCTGGCAAATCATAGGTATTTTCTAATATAAAATCTGCCTCGGCAAAACCTTTTTCTAATTCACCAGATTCGAGAAATATTTGTCCAGCAATGTTACGATCGCGATCAGGAATTTGTAAGGATTCTGGTTCATCATGAATGACAACACCATCATTCATGGCTGAAATCGGGTCGATGACGTGGGGTAAAATTTCGTAATCGACTTCTATCAAATCACAAGCTCTCTCAGCAATAACTACTGACTCAGCAACCACAACAGCAACGCGATCGCCTACAAATCGCACTTTCTGATCTAACAAATAATGATCGAGAGGATCGGGGACTGGTTCGGCGTGTCCAGCAGTGGTGTAAGGTATTCTGGGAACATCTGCATAGGTGAAGACAGCAACAACACCCCTGAGTGCTTTAGCTGTGTCGGTATGAATCTTGCGGATGCGCGCGTGCGGATGAGGCGATCGCACTACTTTCAAGTGGAGTAAACCAGGTGGTACAAAATCTGCGGTGTAGGATGCTTTTCCGGTGACAATTGCTGTACCATCTTGTTTAGGAATGTTCTTTCCTATAAAACTCGGTGAATCTACAACCACATGACACCTGTGTGTATCTG
Source organism: Pelatocladus sp. BLCC-F211 (assembly GCF_041928655.1). Classification (NCBI taxonomy): domain Bacteria; kingdom Bacillati; phylum Cyanobacteriota; class Cyanophyceae; order Nostocales; family Hapalosiphonaceae; genus Pelatocladus; species Pelatocladus sp. BLCC-F211. The sequence continues at coordinate 3,209 of NZ_JBHFLM010000086.1, forward strand.
TGTTGATCTGCGATCGAGATTGATTAATACTTTCAACAATCGCCTGATACCCCGTACACCGACAAAGATTACCTTTCAACGCCAAACGTAATTCTTCTGGCGATGCAAAATCTGGTAATTTGGCTGCACTCATAATCATACCCGGAGTACAGAAACCACATTGAAATCCTTGTTTATGCAAAAATGCTTGTTGTATTGGTGCGAGTTCGCCATTTGTTGATAAACCTTCGATGGTGGTGACTGATTGATTGGCTATTCGCATGGCTGGGTAAATGCAACTGTGAATTGGTGTATCATTTACCCAAACTGTACAAGCACCACAATCACCACTATCGCAAACCCGATGAACACCAAACCAACCAAGTTGTCTGAGTAGAGTTAAAAGAGTCGTTCCAGGATGAGAAGTGACTGTAAAAGTTTGGTTATTAATTTGGAATTTTAATGGTTGTTGCATGTTAATTGGTGAAGCGATCGCTTGATTAAAATTTGTGTTATTTCCCGACGATAAATTGCACTAGCTTTGGGGTTATCAATAAAGTTGATATTTTGTAGAGAAGGTAATTTATCTAAATTTAGATCATCATCAAATTCGATCCGCCGGGGTGCTGGAATACTTGCACCAATTACACAGCGTAATTGGGAATTATCAGAATTACAAGTACTCACGACGATTGCTAAAGCTGGATCTGTTGCTGCAATTCCAAAACGCTGATAATTGACTCGCCGTTTTAAATTTTCCACAGGAATCAAAACCCGTCTTAAGACTTCTGATGGTTGTAAAATTGTCTGACGAGAACCGATTTGAAAATCTGCTGCGGCGATGAGATGCGATTCTCTTCGTAAATTCCAAATTTCATATTTTGCATCTAAGGCGATCATAATTGGCGCGAGGGTTCCTACGGATAATGCTAGGCATAAATTACCTCCCATTGTCGCCACATTAATCACTTTTAATGATGCAGCTAGGACAGAAACTGCACTTTTTAATCCTTCCACAGCAGTCCATTCTAGTTGCCAAGGATACTGTAATAATTTGATAAGTGGACAAGTCGCACCAATCACTAAATTATCTTTTTCTACGATAATTTCTGACCAACCCAAAGATTGCATATCTACCAAAACACGTAAATGTGGTTGTGGTTCAGAAAATAACCATGTTCCCCCAGCTAACCAAGCCCAATCTTGACTCCATTTATCAATAGCTTGGACATCATGAGGACATAAATAAGCTTCAATATTTGGCAAATCCATTGTTGATTAATTTTTAACGCAGAGTCATCTGATTTTGGATTTTGGATTTTGGATTGCGCTTGAAAAATCATACATCTAATTGAATTTCATAACCCAATCTTTGCGGTAGAGAAATTTTATAAACATCACCTTGGTTCATTTCACCTGGTTCTTGCATTTGACTCAATGCTGTGACAACTTCATCAGAATTTGCAGTTAGAATTACTACTGGTTGCTCACAGGCGATAGGAAAATCATGCCAAGTACCTAAGTGTAGTAAAAGCGCATGTCCTGGAGGAAATTTTAGGGCTTGAGCTTCAGTTAAATCTGGTAAATTTTTGCCTTGTTCATGATTAGGTGGTGCCATCACCATAATAAATGGGGATTGTCCTAAAGCAATAAATAATTGAGTCATGTGCATGTGGCGTTCTAGCCAGAGAATCGAAGGATAACCTGGCATAATTTTTGCAGTTCTAAAAGTTGCTGTTCCGCGATAGGTAAAGTCAACATTTTCACCTTCTATGACTCGACCTTGATAAAAAGGAATTCCTAAACCTGGTTTACTAACATCATCCCCTAAAAGATATCCATATGGTTTGATGTTATCAGGATTTGCATCAATTACAGGAATTTTTAAAACTTGTGTATGTGAAGCTGTCATAAGCATTTTGGCTATATATAATTTGATGATTTAACAACTAACTAATAACAGAATTTCCATTGATCAATTCATAAATTTCTTCGCCTGTAGTGAACCAAGTATCAGGTTGATTTTTAATATGTAGTAAACACTGCTTTAAATACTTTAATCGTAATGGTTGACCAACAATGAATGGATGTAAGCCAATTGCCATGATTCGTCCTTGTGTTTCTCCTTCTTGCCAAAGCTGATCAAATTGATCTTCTATAGCTTGGGCAAATTCTGCACCAGAAAAACGGTTACTCAAACATAAAGTAATATCGTTTGCTTCGATGGTGTAAGGAATAGCTAGCAAGCGACCGTTTGGTAATGGATACCAATAGGGTTGGTCATCATTTACCCAATCGGCTGTGTAAACAATTCCGGCTGAATACAATAATTCAAAAGTTGATTCTGTGATGGAAAAACCTGGTGTTAACCATCCTTTTGGACTTTTACCTGTGGCTTGTTCTAGTAAAGTTAATGTTGTATCAATTATCTCGATTTCTCTGTCTCTATCCATCCCACTATGACCAGTGGAATTATTAATACCATGTGCCATGATTTCCCAGCCATATTTCTGAATGGCTGCGATTATCTCAGGATAAAATGTACAAATTTCGCCGTTAATTGCCGCAGTCACAGGTATTTCTAACTCAGCAAATAAATCAAATAAACGCCAAATACCGACACGATTACCATAGTCTCGCCAACCATAGTTAGCAATTTCTGGATAACTATTTAAATGAGGTTGAATTGCTGTTCCTAGTTTCCCAAAGGTGAAATGTTCAACATTCATGACTACCCATACACCAACTCTCGCATGATTGGGTAATGTTAAAACTGGACGCTGTGTAATTGGTTGAAATGATGGAGGCTGCATAAGAATTATGAATTATTTTTTACATAAAAAGGATATTTATATTAACGTAGACGTGACAGAGACTTGCCGCAGGATACCACAAAAGACACAAAAAACACAAAGCATTTAATAGATATTTTTGTCATGAAAAAGAAGTAAAAATTTAGATTTCATAATTTCTGCAATGTTTTTCCTAGTGATGCGGGTGCGCCTAGTTGAATACGAGTCGTATCCCGTGAGATGATTATTAGCACTATAATAGTTGCGAGGTAAGGCAAGGAAGATAAAAGATAAGGGGAAATATCTACTCCTAACCCTTGCAGAATTAACTGGATGGCGCTAACTCCACCAAATAAATAAGCGCCTAGTAAAATTCTGATTGGTTTCCAAGTTGCAAACACAACTAAAGCGATCGCAATCCATCCCCGTCCAGCTGTCATATTCTCAGCCCAAAAAGGTGTATATGCTAGGGAAAGATAAGCACCTGCTAACCCCGCCATCGCTCCACCAAACAAAACTGCTAAATAACGGACTCTATTGACTGGTAAACCCAAAGCATCAGCTGCTGTGCTTGATTCACCTACACTCCGCAGGATCAATCCTGATCGCGTTTTTTGTAAAAACCAAGCGACAAAAAATACTAAAATAATTGAGATATATACTAAAATATCTTGCTGAAAAAAAGCTTTACCAATCACGGGTATAAATTTTAAAATTGGGATGTTTAGAGGTTGCAATCCAGTAATTGTTTGTCCAATATAATCTGCTCCAATAAAAGCACTGAGTCCAGAACCAAAGATACTAAGGGCTAAACCTGTTGCTACTTGATTGGCATTTATAGTAATAGTTAGTACAGCATGAATGAAGGCGATCGCCATACCTACAAATAGGGCGATCAAGAATCCCAAATAGATATTATCTGTAACTGAAACGACGATAAAACCACTAGCAGCACCAACTAACATCATTCCCTCTACACCAAGGTTTAAAATCCCTGATTTTTCTGCCACTAATTCACCTAATGCTGCCAAAATTAAAGGTGTAGCTGCGCGTAACGTATCGCTGAGAATGTCCGTAAGAATCATTTATTAGTGGTTAGTGCTTACTTGGTTACTGGTTAGTAGTTAATCACAAATGATCTTTGATCTTTGATCATTGACAAATGACCAATGACAAATGACCATTAACGAATGACTATTGATTCTTGATTATCCGCTGAGAAATCAATAAATCACCTGCCAAAAGAAAGAAAAACAAAATACCTTGGAAAATTCCTGCTAAAGCTAAGGGAAGTCCTAATTTGATCTGTAATAATTCACTACCGACATAAAATAATGACATCAATAAACTTGATAAAATAATTCCCAATGGGTGTAAACGACCAATAAATGCAGCCAGGATAGCAGCATAACCATAACCAGGAGAAATAAAAGGACGCAATTGTCCAATGGGGCCGAGAACTTCACACGCACCAGCTAAACCTGCTAAACCACCACTGATAATTAAACTTAGCCAAATAATGCGATCGCTTTTAATCCCAGCATAATTTGCAGCGCTAGGACTTGCACCAACTAAGCGCACACTAAAACCAAAAAATGTTTGTCGCAGCATTACCCAAATTAACAATGCTGCTACCAAGGCGAAAATTACACCCAAATGCAAGCGTGTTCCGGTAAGTAATGATGGTAAGCTGGCATACTCACTAAAAGGTGCAGATTCGGGAAAGTTATATCCTTGTGGGTCTTTTAAAATTCCTCTGACTAAATAATTTAATATAGAAATTCCTATATAATTTAACATCAAACTGGTGAGGATTTCATTGGTATAAAACTTCAATTTTAATACAGCAGGGATGCTAGCCCAAATTGCACCACCTACTATTCCAGCCAGTAAACAAAGTAAAAGTAAAATATAGTTATTAAAATTAGCAAATATCAAAGCGATCGCACTAGAAAAAATTGCCCCCAGAGTAAATTGTCCCTCTGCACCAATATTCCAAACTTGGGCTTGAAAACATACAGCTAAACCAACAGCAATCAACAAAATTGGTGCTGCTTTAACTGCTATTTCTGTAATTCCGTGCAAACTACTTAAAGGCGAGATAAATAAAGTAGTAAATGCTGTGATGGGAGATTTACCCAACAAACGAAATAGAAAAAAACCTACAATTACTGTTCCTAGTAACGCTAGTAGGGGTGATAAAACTAACCAAATTTTTGCGGGTTGTTCACGGGGTTCTAATTTTAAATCAAACAAAACCAATTCCTCCCATCCAACGGCCAATTTGCTCGCGACTGATATCTGCAATTCCTACAAAGGGAGAAATTTGTCCTTTGTAAATTACGCCAATGCGATCGCACAACGTCAACAACTCATCCAAATCCTCAGAAATCACCAGCACCCCTGCACCCAAATCTCGCATTTCTATGAAAGCTTCATGAATAGTTGCAGTTGCATTCACATCTACACCCCAACTCGGATGTGCTGCAATCAATATAGTCGGGTTTTGCTGAATCTCTCGCCCGATAATAAACTTTTGCAGATTACCACCCGATAAACTCCCAGCAAGAGAATTTAACCCCGCCTGTTTGACATTAAAAGCACTGCAAATTCTATTAGTCCAAGTTTTTAACTTGCGCTGCCGGATTATACCACGTCGCAGTAACCCTTGTGAGTAACCAGTTAACAGAGCATTTTCCAAAAGATTCATATTTGGCACAACACCCACTCCCAAGCGTTCTTCTGGCACATATCCCAAACCCAAACGCCGACGCTTGAGGACATCACAATCACCAATAGGCATCTCTCCCAACATAATCATATCTGCCTGCGGACAGATGACCTCACCACTCAAAACTGCTAAAAGTTCGCTTTGTCCATTCCCCGCAACTCCCGCAATACCAACAATTTCACCACTCCGAACCTCTAAATTGATGTGCTGCAACGCTGTTCCCAAAGAATGCTTTGATTCCAAGCACAAATCGCGAACTTGCAAGTAAATTGGGGATTGGGGATCGGGGATCGGGGATCGGGGATCGGGGATCGGGGATCGGGGATCGGGGATCGGGGATTGGTTATTCTCCTTTGTCTCCCTTGTCTCCCTGCTCCCTTGTCCCAAAATCCTTTCATCGTCGCCAACCATCATCTTTGCCAAACTTTGGGTTGTCTCTGCTTGGGGGTTACATTCTGCTACTACCTCGCCATTTCGCAATACTGTTGCATGAGTGCATAGCGATCGCACTTCTTGTAATTTGTGACTACTAAATAAAATACTGCAACCACTAGCAGCTATTTGGCGCAACGTCACGAATAGTTTTTCTGTTTCTTGAGGAGTCAACACCGCTGTGGGTTCATCCAAAATTAGCAACTTGGTTGCAACACACAAACAACGGATGATTTCTACTCGCTGCTTTTCACCTACAGATAATGTATGCACTGGGCGATCAGGATTGATATCTAAACCGTATTCTTGAGACAAAACGCGAATCTTGCGCTTAATTGCTGCTAAATCCCATTTTTCGCTAGGAGGAAGTGCGAGAGCGATATTTTCTGTTACAGTCAGAGTTTCAAACAAACAAAAGTGCTGGAACACCATACCAATTCCTAGCGATCGCGCTTTTGTCGGGTGATTAATATTAATCTGTTGTCCTTGCCAAAAAATTTCACCACGATCAGGACGCACCACCCCGTAGATAATTTTCATGAGGGTACTCTTACCCGCTCCATTTTCTCCCAACAAAGCATGAATCTCACCTGCTTGAATTGTCAAATTCACCTGCTTGTTTGCGAAACAACCAAGGTAAGATTTACTAATATTGCTAACTTGCAAACGGGGAATCATAGAATTTTAGTGACTATTTTCAATTTTATCCTTGTGGCGAAGCAAAAACATTGAAAAGCAAAAGTATCTAGACGGAAATTACCCTAGTAAGCTGTGTAGTTTTTAGTAAACTCACAAAATCCTATCATTGGAAACAACATTTTATGTCACTAGAACAAGTTAATGCTTTTTATGATCTGTTAAATTCAGATCAAGTCCTCTACGAGCAATACTACAACAAATGCTCTAATAAAGGCGTTTTTGGTATCTGGGATTGGGATAAAACCAAAATAGTTGATTTTGCTGCTTCTATTGGTTACAACTTCACTGAAACCGAATTAGATTTTGCATGGTTTGGTGAAAATGTCAGTCTTTGTGCAGGATTTAGAGGTTATTAATAAAACAAAAATATAATTCCTTTAGGGAAGCTAGTAGGTTGAACTGCTTCCCTCTATTGTAACACCTTATAGCCATTGACCTCCACGGAAGCGCCATCGAGGAAATATAATTCGCATTAAGGATTGCGAAGCAATAAAAATTGCTAGCCAAACAACACTGTAATGTGCAAATATCCAGAAAGGAGATAACTCTTCTTTGGGAATTAATACAGGTAAAAAGCCAAAAACCTTGATTCCACAAAGTATAAATATAAATTCCCAGATACCAGCTAATAATTGATAAAGTGCTGGCCAGTCTCTATCCCAGCGTCTTTTTTGAATTTGATCATACACTATATCCCAAACAATTCCAAATATAGCGACATATATAATGATCCAAAAATAAACTATGCCAGCGGGAGAACCAAATAAACCTAATGCAAAGGGTATAGATACAAATATACCTACAGTTGCTAGTAATAATAATCGAGTTTGCCAGCGACCTAATAAAGTGGGAGTCATCTTTGCAGAATTAAAAATTAAAAATTAAAAATACCTTACTGGAACGTCAAAGGTGTAGAATATTCAAGATTCAACAACCAGATTGAATAATTTTTGATTTTATTTCAGATGTTATCTTTTTTTGAGGCTGAAAAATAGGATTGATGTTGATAAGTTGCGATCGCTTCCCAATGAGTAACATCTGCTAATAAAGCTTGATAGCCCAAGGAATTGGGGTGAAGACCGTCGTGGCTAATGCGTTTTGACCACCAATGTTCACCGCGTTCAGTCCATTTTTGGAAGATATCAAGATAGGGGATTCCTCTTTGCAGACAAGCAATTCGAGTTGCTTCTTTGTAACGGTGCTGATCGGCGTGATTGTAATATAAGCAGTCAAGAAATGGCATTTTCGACTCATCAACTGGTGTCATACCTACAAATAATACAGGACACAGTTGTTGGGCCATTTCTAGTAAGGAAGTGATTTGTGTTTGAAAAGTTTCAAAGTCTGTATAGTTGCGTCCATTCAGACGACCTAAGCGGGCTGAGTCATTAACACCGACTGAGAGAATGATTAAATCTGGAACTTGATTGCGTAGTTCACCGCGATGACGAAATTCAACTTCTAGTCTTTGGGCTACTTGTTGGACGCGATCGCCCCGGACACCCAAATTATAAATGATATGACCAGCACTATCAGGTGACATCCACTGTCGCCGTAGCCGTTCAACCCAGCCACCTCCTTCTGGATCACCGAATCCATATACTAAACTGTCCCCCAGTGCGATAATCTTTAAAGGTTGACTTTTAGTTGGTCGAGTAGACAGCTGCATTGAAGAAGGTGTTAAAAATAACTGCATTTGAACAAACTATATTTTATATCTTTACAAAATTCTATACATTTCTACACCATTTCAGAGTATCTGATTTTTAGGCAAATGACTTCTTTTCACACAGTTTTTACACAAGATAATTGCTATTGCCTTGCTTTTCTCGATTGGATTGGTGAACTTTAAAATTGACTTCACGAGCATTCTACTACTGACTGTCTTTACAATAAATTCATAAACCATAGAAGAAGATACGGAAATTGGTAATAGTCAATGGTCAATGGTCAATGGTTAACACTCTAGGGCGATTGATTAAACACCCACTTTAACCATTGTCCAAAGGAACTGATAAAGTTGAGACGATGCACACTAGGCGCACGGGCGGCGGCTAGACCATCAACAGCACACAGACAGGCATATTGCAAGCCGAGGAAGCTGTCCACTGCTGCGTAGGGACCACCAAAGGTAATTGCACCCGCAGCATAAACTTTACCTTGGGCATTACGCATTTCTACTAATTCAAAATCGTTGGCAACACTCAAACGTCCCACAGGATTAAGTGGTAAGTGGTTGTGTTCCACTAAATCTTGAAGTAAAGGGCTTTCTTTGACCTTGGCATCAAGCCCAGTGGCATCAATAATAAAATCAACAGCAGGGAGTTGAATTTCGCCAAAATCTTTATCTTGAATATAGGCAATCAGATGGTTTTGACCATCCTGTTCAACTCTGGTGACGACTGCAAACTGAATTTTATACCAACCTTCTCTCAGCCCAACTTCTGTGATCAACTGCCAGTCTAAACGATCTGCGGTGGTGGTTCCGCCCCAGACTTGATTAGATATTAATTCTTTACGCTGTTCTGGATTGGCTTTTTCTAGGACTTCTCGTAGTTCTCCACCCCAACAAGCTTTGGGCCAGTTAAATGGTTGCAATTCGATATGATGCTTGACGATACGCTGGGAAGTACCGTATTGATTACCTTGGGGTTTTGGCGATCGCATTAAATGCAAAATAGAAATATTCGGGTTTCTCTTCCGTGCCTCATAGATGCGTTGCACAATGCGAGAAGCAACAATTCCTCGTCCTTGAATTAAGACTCTACCACCTTGACGTTCTAGCTGTTCATAAACATGATTGTGATCTTCGTAAGCATTCACAACCGACCTAAAGTCTTTATATCTCTCCCGATAAGCTTGTAAATGGGGAAGAAATTGCAGCGCTGGATAGCCAGTCGCTATGTGTAAATAACGGCTGACAAAAAAAGCATGGTTCCCACGTCCGCGAGAATAGGCTACGCAGTATCTGCCATCATTGGTTTTACGAATTGCCAAGACTCGTCCAAACTGATAAATTTTGTCCCAACCGATGCGTTTTGCTTCCCGATCAATAGAGTTAAAAACATTACCTGCACGGGGAGTATAAGTTTCAGCAAAAGTAGGTTCCGCAAAAACCTTCCACAGATGTTTCATAGAATCATTGATTTTACCTTTGCCAAAGTCATGCCAAGCTTCTCGTAAAGCATAGCTAGGCCAACCCCAAATATTATCAGGACAAGAGTCAGAATTGGAACGCAATCTTTCATGTAAAGGAATTTGCGAATTCAAACACAAAAGTTTGTAACGGGCATAGGGTTCTTTATCTATACCCAGCGCCACTATTTTGTCACTCGAAACACCAGACAATCTCAGCAAATCTACCCAAATAAAACTACCTAATCCTGCCCCAACAGCTAAATAATAAGTTTCATCTACTGGCATACCTGTTGCATGAAGCGCCTGGACAGGGACAACTTCTTGCTGAAATATTGGCGGCGGAAAATTGCTGCCCAGTGGTGTTACTACTTGCGGAGCTAAGGTAGGATCTGGGAGGTTAGTGTTGGGATTAAAGACAATGACCGAATTTCCACTGGGGACTGCTGGGGGAGGACTAGGTGGAATAGGTGGACTATGCGGTATTGGTGGTATTGGTGGACTCGCTGGAATTGAGGCAGCAAAAGTTACAGAAATTACGTAAGGGCCTATTTGCACAACATCGCCACTATTGATCACAGCCTGTGTCTGGCGTTGACCATTGACGTAGATACCATTGACACTACCTTGATCTGTCACTACCAGTTGATTTTGTTCCCATTCAATCAAGGCATGGAAGCGAGAAACTTGGTCATTATTTAATACCATCCGGGCGACTTGTTGCCCCCTGAGTTCAGCAGGCATCCGGGCAAATTCTCTACCGAAAGCAACAGGTACCCTCAATTTTGGTTCTCGTCTTTCTCCTGTGACAGGATCTTGCCAAAGTAATTGAATTTCTAAAGAACCAGTATTCATAAGTATTTTTGTTTACAAGCAAATAAATATTTAAAGTAGTTAGTCAATGGTCAATTGTTATTAGTTATTCTCCCTCTCCCTTGTCCCCCTTGTCCTCCTTGTCTCCCTTGTCTCCCTTGTCCCTGTTTATTTATTTGCAAGTCCCTAACGATTTGGTGGTACTAGTACACTGAGGGCATCTTGCAAAGAGTGACCACAGTGCTGACAGCCTAGTAACAAGTGTTTATATGAGGAAAGTTTTTTACATCTGGGACATTGCAATCCATAAACCCCTTGTGGTTGTGGTTGCTGTTGTACTGCGGGTGTGACTGGATGATGGTGATGAGGTGCTGCTACTTGTGGTTGTGGTGCGGGCTGATGATAATTGGGATGTAACTGTGGTTGTGGTTGTTGGTGTGGTTGCGGTGTGGGCTGGTAATAATTGTGATGTACCTGTGGTTGTGCTACAGGAATTGGCGGAGGATTGGTAGCTTGTGGTTGTGGGGGCGTCAAAATTGTTGGTGGTACGGTGCTACCTCCTGGAACAGAAACTTCTGTGACTTTGAGTTGTTGTTGTCCTAAATAAATAATGCTGCCTTCACTCAAAGGCATTTCACCTTGTACCAGTTTCTGCCCATCTACAAGGGGAGGATTTTGTTCACGCAAATTTTTAATCAAAAAACGCTGCTGTTGGGCGTTAAAAAAGATTTCTATGTGTAAGCCTGATACTGTAGGATGACTCAAAATAATATCACACCGGACTGGGTCGCGACCAATACGGATAGTGCCAGGATTTTTACTTGGCTGTGTTTCATGAATTTTCTGAGTTTTAGTTTGACCTGCATCGTGCCATTGTAAAGTTAGTGCGTTCATTGTTCTCCCCCCAAAACCTATATTTTAAATACAATTCCTCCCTGTGCGATTCCTAACACGATGAGGCAGGTATAAGCAACTAATTAAAACATATTTAGATGAAACTTTAAAAAGTAACTTATATTGATAGTATTTGCAAATTTAACTTGTTACAAATTTGTGCAAATTTTTACTTAGCGATCGCTTGCTAATTGATCAGCAATTCGTGTAGTTTCTGGTAAACGATATTTTGGCGTACAACGTAATACGTAGTCAATTGCCGTGGGTAAACTAATGCGATGTCCGCTAGAAACATAGACAGGCTTGACTCCAACACGTGTTCGCAATACTGCTCCAATTGTTTCATCTTTATGGATTAAGGGTTGCCAGCTACCTCGTGTATCTGGTAATTCTTCATGTTTACCGATGAGTAATGATTTTGCTACACCGATAGTAGGTATATCTATGATGACTCCCAGGTGGCAAGCTATGCCAAATCTCCGAGGATGGGCTATTCCTTGACCATCGCATAAAATCAAGTCTGGTATAATTTTTATCTTTTCTAAAGCATCTAAGACAGCAGGTATTTCCCGAAATGAAAGGAAACCAGGGATGTAGGGAAAAGATGTCGGACGACGGGCTATACTCGTCTCTTGTAATTTCAAATCTGGAAAACTCAGTACTGCTACTGCTGCTCTGCTAATAGTCCCATCAGCTTCAAAACCCATATCGACGCCAGCAACATATTGTACAGGTTGCTGGAGTTGATCTGAGGTGATCACCTCGATTTGCATTTCTTCTTGGATAGCGATCGCTTCTTCTAGTGTCAGAGTCCAAGCATGACGTTGGCTAATCTTCATATCTAAAATTTTGTGAGTAGTCAATGACTACTATTCGATAGAAAAGAATTGTTCCGAAATCATTACAGAAAATGGTGTATCTAAAATAATGTCATTAATTTAAAAAAATTTTGTAACTTTTTGTGAAAGTCTGGATATCAAATTTTAGTTTTAGCAGAGTAGTAGTTAGCCACACATTAAACTTGCGATGTTTGTAATGAGTACTTCAGCACTCTGTGACTAAGTATTTTCAATTAATCCAATACACTGGAGATAATACAAGTATGCATAACGACAGAAGAAACATAGAAAAAAACTTTCCTCTTAGTTTTTATTTGGGTGGAGGAGTGATGGTATTAATATTGGCAGTTCTTTTCCGCCCCTTTACTATTGTAAACGCGGGAGAAAGGGGTGTTGTCATGCAATTTGGTAAAGTTCAAGACAGGGTGTTAGATGAAGGTATCCACGCAATTATGCCAGTAATCACATCTGTGAGAAAACTCAATGTTCGAGTTACTCAAAATAGTTTTAAAGCCGATGCTGCTTCTCGTGATTTACAAAAAATAACAACCGAACTTGCTGTAAATTGGCATATAGATCCAACACGGATAAATAAAGTTTTTCAACAAGTTGGAGATAATGAGCAAATTGTTGTGGGAATTATGACTCCCGCAGTCTCTGAAGTTTTGAAAGCAGCTACTGCTAAAAAAACAGCAGAAGAAATCATCACTAAAAGAACAGAATTAAAACAAGAAATTGATAATTATTTGAAAACTCGTCTTGCTGCTTATGGTGTAATTGTTGATGATGTATCTTTAGTAGATTTTGCTTTTTCTCCTGAGTTTAGTCGGGCGATTGAAGCTAAACAAATAGCTGAACAAGAAGCTAAACAAGCAGAATTTATTGCGAAACGAGCAACGCAAGAAGCACAAGCAGATATTAACCGTGCTAAAGGTCAAGCAGAAGCACAAAAATTATTACGACTAACTTTAACTCCAGAGTTATTGCAAAAGCAAGCAATAGAAAAATGGGATGGACATTTTCCCACAGTTATGGGTGGTAATGGCAGCTTGCCATTAATTAATATTAACCCTGCTAATTTGGACTCTCAAAAATAAGCTAATCAGTAGCTGCTTTGAACTATGTTTATCGAAACACTAATTATTAGTCCAATAGTCTTTTTCAGAGTGATGATTATTGTCAAGTCTTACCCAACTGGTATATTATTTTAAGTTCGTAGTGAGGACTTTAGTCCTCAAAATAAGGGCTGAAGCCCTTACTACAAACAAAAAATTTTTGTTTTTTTGTGACACTTGCGTAAATCATATTACCAAGTCTTACCCAGCCTACCACGAAAACCATCAAAAGTCCCCACGATACAAGCCCATAATTTTATTAATATCGAATCTGGCTCGTAACGGATAATTCTTTCCATCATCGTCAGTAAAATTTTTATTCTGTAAGCTATTGAACGATATAAGAATTGTTTTTGTACAAGCCGGGTTTCAAAAAAAGTATGATTTCTACAAGCATAGTAATAGCGAGAAGGAGAACAAATAAAAGTACTAAATGTGTTTGTATATTTTTTAAATCTATCTTTAACTTGAGAATAATTTCCGAGACGATGTTTCATGATCGCATTTTTAACAACAATAATGTTATATTCTTTCTTTCGGAAATTCATGCAATAAGCATAGTCTACAGCATCTAAAAATAAATCTACTCTTGGTAGTTCAATATATTTAGCTGCGTTGATGTTGATTAGAGAACCTGATGTAATAACAGCATCACAATGATAAACATTTTGAATTGCATCAATTCCAGGTATAGGCGCAAGTTTGTAATTTGTAAACATACAACCAGGGAATTCTTGCTTTGTATTAATATCAAATATTGCAGGAGCAATAATTCCTATATTTTGATTTCTCGATAAATCTTGATAATTAGTTAATAGTTTTTCTAAAACATCAGTATCCGGTTCACTATCTTGATCAAACAACCAAAGAAAATCATAGCCTTTTTGGATAGCCCAGCTAACGGCAATTTTTAACCCTCCAGCAACTCCAATGTTTTCAGGATGGAAATCTACAATTATATTTTCCTGGCTGTTATTAGCGATGATTTGACTTTTAGAATTATCAACTATAAATATTTTTTCAATTGGGTATGACTGTTTTGTAATAGCTGTGATAGTTTTCTGAAGTGCATCTATTTCCTGATAAGCTGTTATGTAAGCTGCTACTCTATAGTTTTTCATTTAAATTTAGAGTGCTTTAGCACTCACTACAAACAACTAATGAACTTCAATATCTTTTGCTAAACCTAAGATCCTTTTAACTTTAAACCATTGATTTCTCAATTTCCAAAACTTACTTGATTCCATTGCTGCAATTTGAGCATAAGCATATTGCAGTTCTTGTAGAATGAAATTAGTTTGATTTTGTTGAGGAGATAGGTTTAATTCTAGGTAAATTTCACTTTTAGGAAATCCAAACCACATATCTGAGTTATAATATTTATTAGCTAAATTTCTAAACTTGTGGCAAAAATATTTAGCTATATTAAGCGCATATTTGTTAGTTGTATGAATCATGGATTCTGAATGTACTCTATAGTAACTAAGTACTGTCGGGACAAGTTTACAAGAGTAGTTTGACTGAGCAATTTTTAACCAGAGATCGTAGTCATCCCATCCAAACCAACCATATTCTATTAATTCTGTAGAATATCCACCTAGTTTGAGTAATATATTTTTATCAAACAGAGCCATAGCATCTATATATGGCTGTTTAACTAATTTATGTATATCCCAGTCATAGCAAGAGATACGATTAATTTCTTGTCTAGTTTGGTGATCAAATCTTTGTATTTCCCCATAAACAGCAGCATGTTGGGAAGATTTAATTGCTTTATAAAGAACAGATAGACAATTTGGGTAAATCCAATTATCAGCGTCTAAGATAAAAATATAGGGAGAACGAGAAAGTCTCAATCCTACGTTTCTAGCATCTGCTAAACCAGTATTAAACCACTTACTAACTAAACAAATTGGTAATTGAGATTGTTGCAAATATTCTGCGACTAAATTAGCGGAGTTATCTGTTGAACAGTCGTCGATAACTAAGACTTCAATACCTCCTGGTATGTTAGCTAAATCTGTTTGTGCAACACTTTCTAAACATTCATAAATGTACTCTGAATAGTTATAAAGTGTAATGATCACCGATATAGATGGATTTTCACACCGATCATATGCAGAATTTGATTTCAAATTCCACGGATAATTTCCCATTTCTTCAAATAATTTTGCGGATTTTAAGCGAGATATATATAATAGTCTTTTTTCATCTATAGTTAAATTTGAGTCTTTGATTTTGACAGGTTTTGGTTCTAGTTGCGTGGATTTATAAAAAGTTTTTTCATGATGAATATGATGATAGTTTAAAATTAGCTGCGGTTGTAGATATTCAGTATTTAATTCTGTTTGATTTGCTAATAACTCTGAGTGGCGAGAGTTCAGTTTTGTTTGGTTCACTATTAATTCAGACTGTTCTTTTGCTTTAATCATTGCTGAGTTCCCTTTTACGAAATACAAGCTTTTTAAGTTGAAACCAAGTTTGACGAAGTTTCCAAAATTTACTACTTTCCATTGCTTTGATAATGTTTTGACAATGCTCCCAAGCTGTATGAGCTTGGTGTAACTGGGTTTGTGTATTTTGCCATTGCTGTTGAATTTCTTGTAACTGAGATTGAGATTGTTGCAGTTGATTTTTTGCTTGTTCTAGTTGGGTTTGAGTTTTTTCTAACTGGATTTGTTTATCTTCTAAATCAAACTGCGATCGCTTTAACTCAGCATATATTTCTTTTAGCTGATTTTGGCAATAATTATATTCCTCAGACAGTTGGGAATATTGTTGATATAAAGATGAATATTTACCTTCTAAACTTAATGGAAATGCTCGCAGGACAAACTGCAATGTATCAGCATCTTCATCTTGTTCAATAGTATGAATGACATTAATATCAATTTTATTTTTATCTATATAGGGTATCCAGTCTGAGCCAGAAAAAATTGGTAATTTTATTTGTTCATAAGTATCAACAAAATATCCAGAACGCTCAAATAATTCTCTAACTGTTTGACGAGTAAAAAATCTTAAATGTGTATTATCTAAAATGCCAAGTTCTGTATATTCAAATTTCCCTTGTAATAAAGCTAGTCGAATCGCTCCATGAGCAATGTTAGGAATGGAAGCGATTACATATCCTCCTGGCTGTAATATTTGCCTAGTTTCTTCTAATATTCTCCAGGGGTTTCGCAGATGTTCTAGAATATCTCCAAATACAGCAACATCAAAAGTTTGTCCTGATAAAATATCTCTTAAATTCACAAAATCTAAATCAGCAACAATCACTTCTTCGCAGTATTCTTCAGCGATTTTTGCAGCATTGGCATTAATTTCAATTCCAGTAACTTGACAGCCTTTGCTACTTAGTAACCTAGCAAAATAACCTGTAGCACAGCCAAAATCAATGACACGTTTATTTTCTCCTACCCAGTGGAGCATTTTTTTTAAACTACTATTTTCATCTAGTTCTTCGATAGTTATATTTGGTAATAAAGGATAATCTTTTTCTGATTTAATCATCATACAAATATGCTCTTATGATCTGATTGCTGGTAATTTTTGAGGTGACACCTGAACACTTATTGGCAAATCTACCCAAGCATGGATACGCTTACCTGTATCAGGAGGAAGCACTTGGAATACCATTGCATTGTCAATCCAGTCAAATGTCATTGCTGTATAGTTTTCTGCACCCGCTACAGTTAAACTATAAGAGCCTGGACGTAATGGTAAATGAAATGTAAATTCTATTTTTAACTCTTCTCCTGGCTCTAATTTATCAATTGGGTAATTTTCTTCAAATGTATTACTACCAATTAGTTCATTGCCATTTTTGTCACAAATAAAAAAACCAACTATACATGCTTGTAAAGCTTCATAAATATCGATTTCAACAATTAATTTAACTTGTTCATTAAATCCTATGCTCGGTGTTTCTCTTAATTCTTCTCCAATTTGGTTAAGTAATTGAATATTTCTGATTAATGCTTTCCGATTTCCTCTGCGAGTAGGCTGAGACTTTACTAAAGGTTGCTGAGAATGGTGTTGTTTATGAGATGAATGTTCTTCTTCCTTAGTGGCTATTCCTAATTCTGTTTCTGTAACCAGCTTCATGTACTTGATAATGACAGTATTAGGCGTTCCTGAAAAGTAATTTTTACCTTCATGAATCATGATTGCTGAATTACATAATGTTTTAACTGCTCCAGAATCATGAGATACAAATAATGTGGTAACTCCAGAATCCATTAAACTTCGCATCCGACGCATACAGCGATGTTGAAAAACTATATCCCCTACTGCTAGCGCTTCATCAACAATTAAAATTTCTGGATCGACATTAACTGCTACCGCAAAAGCCAAGCGGACAAACATTCCACTAGAATAAGTTTTAACTGGTTGATCAATAAAATCTCCAATATCAGCAAAACCGGCTATTGAGTCAAATTTATCTTCTATTTCTTTCTGATTTAATCCTAATAACCTGGCATTAAAAAATACATTTTCTCTACCAGTAAATTCTGGGTTAAATCCACTGCCTAATTCTAACAATGCCGATACACGGCCATTCACTATCACTTCACCTGTAGTTGGTGTCAAAGTGCCAGCAATAATTTGTAGTAAGGTACTCTTACCAGAGCCATTTTTACCGACAATTCCTACAGTTTCACCTTTCGGAATCTCTAAATTAATATCTCGTAATGCCCAAAATTCAGTAGCTCTGCTTTTACCTGGTAAAAAAATTTCTTTGAGCCTATCTACAGGATGAATATAGCATTTAAAGGACTTTGAGATATTTTTTAGGGAAATTGCTATTTCTTCTCCCATATTTTTGCTTGAAATTCTGAAAAATTCCACAGCATGAAAAATCATGCTTGTGGAAGTTTGTTTGAGCCTGCGCTGCCATTTCACTGGAAAGCTTCATTACATCATAAGTAGCATCAAATTATTCCAGTTGCCATTTTGCCAAAACTGTGGATATGAAGGTTATCATTTGGATTGTAGAGATATTTGTAATTATTGCTTGACGAGCTTCCAAACCTTGTTTGATTAGAAATTTTATGAGCTTATGCTTTCAAAAAAATATGAAAACCTGTCATTATCTTAAATTTGCTGCCATTTTCGTAGAAGGTTTAATGATAGTTTTTTAGAGATGCCCATACACTTAGACAAAAAAGGGCAGTTTACAAAGTGGCATACTTATAGTTCATAATGACTCATGAACTACTTGCACTAGTCCAAATTCTGTGCTTTGATACAAATCACGTAAGCGGAAATACGAACCAAATTTTCTGCTTGGGTGTTCCTGAATCTTTTTCCCAACTAGGAATATAAAAATGGACGCCCATAAATTAGGCTCACAGAATAGAGGTGGAATTTTATTCCTTCTTTTTCTATGTTCCTGGTATTCTTGGTTATGTATTAAAGATGAAAAACTAATGTGATACATCACAAATAGACTGTATGAAATCTCTCATGCTTAGTCTGTAAGCCTTGATCACCTAAGCCCTATTTTTAATACCAGGTGTACTTAGTCTAACTGCTACTTTAATATTTCACAACTCCTGCGCGTTTTCTCTGACTGTACGCACTGCCTAAGTTGATGGTGTTAATTGACAATTGACAATAATTGTGATATGGGGTTAAATTCTTCAAAGAAGATAAGGCGCTAGTACATCCCCGCCAAGAGAGTGACTAACGCCCTTTGCTAAACACTTTATCGATAACCTAATCATGACACAAAATACACAATACAACGAGCCGAAGACCAGTACCCAGACTGTTGCCTACAAAAATCGCCTAAATTCCTGGGTAATTGCCCGTTTGCTACCTGATACACAGCGTCAGATTATTGCTCGCTTCCGTAGTCGCTCTGACGCCGACGGACACATGCAACGTTTGCGCCAGATTTCACCTGAAGGTAGCTTTGTGGTTCTGTTTGATTGTCAAGCAGATGAAAGTTTGAATTAAAGTTATGGAAAGGCGATCGCACTTCTCAAAATCGAGGTGCGATTAACTATTTTTTGACGATTTATGGTTAGCTTTTGACCAAAAGGCTTATTTTAAAGTAGCGAAAGTGGAAGAGCGATCGCCCTTGTTGAGATAAGAGTGCGATCGCTTTTTACCAAAATCAGAGCGGAATTAATGACGAGATAGGGACATAATACAGAACTTTTCAATGTATATCTGGGCATTCTAAATAGAAGAAACATACTGAAGAGAAATTTCTATGTCCAGAATCCCTATTAGCTCAACTCTGTCACAAACAGACAGAGATGCTTTGCTCAAAGCGATCGCCACCATTAAAGAAAAGTTACCATTTTTAATTGATTTGAGTGCCGAGGAGCGTAAAGCTTTACCCAAAATGGGAGATAAAAGCCGCGCATTTGTCAGCAAAGCCTTAGAGGTGGCGACACAGAACCCAGAGTTTTTACCACGTTCTTTTGACTTGGAAGAAATGCGGAAGGATGTGCAATTGTTTGAGGCGTTGTACCCGTTGTTGCTATCGTTGACACAGTTGCAAGAGTTGGTGGACAATACTTGCTTGGCGGTGGGTAGTGAAGCATATGCAGCTGCCTTGCAGGTATATAGCTATGCCAAAACTAGTGGACAAGGATCGGGGTTAAATGCAGTAGTTGATCAAATGGGACAAAGATTTGCGCGTCAATCTCGCAAGTCCAAGTCTTAAGAAGCAGCGCTGTAAAAAATAACTCGATATTTGTCCTTCCGTGGTGTAGAGTGTGGGCTTCAGAACTTGGATGTTGGAGTAAAAAGCTCGACGTTCCGAGTTCTGAAGTGGAAGTTCCGAGTAAAAAGCTCGGCGTTCCGAGTTCTGAAGTAGAAGTTCCGAGTAAAAAGCTCGGCGTTCCGAGTTCTGAAGTGGAAGTTCCAAGTAAAAAGCTCGGCGTTCCGAGTTCTGAAGTGGAAGTTCCAAGTAAAAAGCTCGACGTTCCGAGTTCTGAAGTGGAAGTTCCAAGTAAAAAGCTCGACATTTCGAGTTCTGAACAGCAAATGTTGAGTTGTGACATACTCCTACACTGATGCAAGCATACAGTGTAAGCTTCTCATCCAATCCAGCTATTGCTTCGGAGGCGATGAGCTTTGTTTTAAGTCCACGGAATGCCCTACCGCAGACTATGCAATTTCTGACCTTGTACCCT
>NZ_JBHFLM010000087.1:0-15840 GCF_041928655.1 Pelatocladus sp. BLCC-F211
AAATTAAACCTCGTCCATCTTGAAAAGAGGAGTTTTTCAAAAAGGACATTATGTAGGTTGGGTGGAACGGAGTGTAACCCAACATTAACCAGACTATAATGTTGGGTTTCGCTGTCGCTACACCCAACCTACAAAACTACACTACAAGTAAACAAAATATTTTCATCGAAATTAATTAGCTTTTATAAAGCTAGCAAAAAAACTTTACATTGATTTCAATTGTCATATTTTTCCAGCTTTCTAATGTTAAGAAACTGGCTGGAAAAATTTATTCCTGGCTACTGGTTGTTATTGACACAAGTGAAGTTTCCACTGGTATCAATAACAAAAAAGCCATACTGGATAATTATTTGCACCAATTGAGACTTTAAATATTATTTTTTAGTCTTTGGTCAAATTTAATACAAAATATTATTCTTTATTTTTTGTGTTTTAACTTAATCGAAATGAACATTCGAGAATTAATTTTTGATTGATTAGAGAGTAGGGTTGAATTTCGAGGGCGCGCTTAAAAGCTGCGATCGCTTTTGCGTATTCTCCTAAAGCTGCATAACTTAAGCCCATGCCATGCAGTGCGCCAAAATGAACTGGATTAATCTGAATAGTCATTAGACAATCAGCTAAAGATTTTTCATACTGGCTAGTAGTGTAGTAAAGAAAAGCACGACGATTCCAAGCTTCAGCAAAGTCTGGTTGTTCATTAATTAACTCAGTCAAGACTGCTTCGGCTTTGTTAGTTTGTCCTGAATCTAGTAATTTCTGACTGCGTTCAATCATTTCTAAGCCATATATTCCCTTTTGCTGATACCAGATACGCCAAAGCTTTTTTGTCGCTTGTTCGCGGACTTTTTCATCAGAATTTTTCAAGTCTTCAAGTAAGGAATTGACAAATAAAGAATCCATGAATTTGACGTGAGAGTATAGTATCTTTAGGATCAAATTTCGCACAAAATGTTCTCAAAAGTAACTTCTTAATCGACCTTTTAAAATTCACCTTATAAATTGCAAGTTAAAGCAATCAATGTGTGGTTTGTTGTAGCCTGTAATACGATATATAGCAATCCGGAGAGAATCAAGGTTTTTAGCTCTGATAAATCCGGGTGTAGGGGTGCAGTAGAGACGCGATTATACTCTTACCTTGAAGCCGCTCTTACCCTGGTCTACGCGTCTGTACTAAGGGTGTAGGAGGATTTTGTGGGTGTGGGTAAAATTTTTGGGATATTTGTAAAGATATGAAGCATAGGAAGAATGTCAGAGAACATCTAGCCATCAACTATTGACGTTTGACTGCTGGCTAGTGACTAATAAGAAGTATCCCAAGAAAAAATAAATGACTATGCCAAACCAAAACAGCGTTTCCAGGCATATAGTTCTAACTTCTCATCCCAGTCGTTTTGGTCCCAAACCAATTCCTATCAAGTGGGGAGCAAGCGACCCGATGGAACGGGGTCCCGTGATTGCCACTTTGACAAAACAAGCACACCGTAATGTGATTGGTACTCATTCTGGCAGTTATGCGGTTTATCGTGCCTTAGCAGTGGCAAGTGGTGCATTACAGTCAGATCACAGAGCAGACCTCACTAATACTTCTCCAATTGAGCATATCGGGCCGCATCCTAGTTGGTTTGATCCTGATAAGATTGTTTCCCTCGATCCCTTTGGGGCAATTGTGGGTGAAGTATTCGCACCTTACTACGAGCAAGGGTATGATATTCGCCCCACGATCGCGATTACCAAAGCCCACATCAATATGCCTGAATTACTGGAGGCTGTAACTAAAGGACGCTTGGCGATCGATGGCAAGATTATGAAACCAGGTGGCGATTTGGTTGTTACCAAAGCTGCGATTGAGCCAGTTTGGTATTTACCAGGAGTTGCAAAACGCTTTCAAATCAGTGAGGGTGAATTACGACGTGCTTTATTTGAACAAACCGGAGGTATGTTCCCAGAACTGGTGACGCGAACTGATTTGGAGGTATTTTTACCGCCAATCGGGGGCGTGACGGTTTATATTGTGGGGGATGTAGCAGCAATTAACGACCCTAGTAAACCTCTAGCAGTACGAGTACATGATGAGTGCAACGGTTCTGATGTTTTTGGGTCAGATATCTGCACCTGTCGCCCCTATCTGGTACATGGCATAGAAGTTTGTGTGCAAACTGCACAGGAAGGGGGTGTTGGGATCATTATTTACTGTCGCAAAGAAGGACGTGCTTTGGGAGAAGTGACGAAATTCTTAGTTTACAACGCCCGCAAGCGACAAGAAGGAGGCGATCGCGCTGATGCTTATTTTGCTCGTACTGAATGTGTCGCGGGTGTGCAAGACATGCGCTTTCAGGAGTTAATGCCAGATGTTTTGCATTGGTTGGGAGTTACCCGCATCGATCGCATGGTGTCGATGAGCAACATGAAATACAATGCCATCACGACAGCCGGGATCGAAATTGGGGAACGCATACCCATTCCCGAAGAGTTGATTCCCCAAGATGCCCGTGTCGAAATTGAAGCTAAAAAAGCTGCTGGTTATTATACCACAGGTAAGGTGTTGGAAATTGATGATTTAGCGGAGGTAAAAGGGCGTTCTTTAACAGATTAAGTCAAGGGTCAATGGTAATGGGCATTGGGCATTGGGCATTGGGCATCGGGCATTGGGCATTGGGCATAGTAATATCCCAATTACCCATTACCAATTACCCATTACCAATTACCAAAAGTTGGGGTGTGTTGGTTGGAGGAAGTTGGAAACGTGGAAATAGAAACCGCCAAGGACGCGATAGAGGTGCAAGCGTCTGATTGTAATAGTAGAACGCCAAGATCAGAAACTGAGGTGGTTGCTTATTTGCGATCGCCAATTGCGATTCGAGAGCGTTGTGAACAAATATTTACAATGGCTGTTGCAGGTAAGTCTGATCATTTTGCTTGTGATTTAGATCAGTTGGAACGAGTAGCAGATTATGTGATTGAAGTGATACGGGAGCAATATCCTGATTTACAAATCCCGTTTCACAGTCGTTGGCGACATTTTGAAGTTGGTGGTGTACCACGGTTGGCTAAGTTGGATGAAAAATTAGCCCAGATGACGCCCATCGAGAAAGCTGCTGCTAAGTTTGATTTAGCCATAATTAGTGTGTTATTGGATGCTGGTGCTGGCGATCGCTGGCATTTTTATGAAGAAGAAACTCAGTTGAGTTTTAGGCGTTCTGAAGGTTTGGCAGTTGCTAGTTACCAAATGTTTTGTCAAGGACTTTTTGCGAGCGATCGCCATCAACCTTTACAAGCAAATGCCCTCAGATTGCAACAATTAACAGAACAAGAATTAGCTGATGGATTTGGTGTCACCGCAGATAATCCCTTGGTGGGAATTGCAGGGCGATCGCAATTACTACAAAAGTTAGGTCAAGTCCTGCTAGCTTCGCCCCAGAAGTTTGGGGAACAAAATCCCCGCCCTGGCAATCTAGTAAATTATCTTTTGACGAAAGTAAAAAATAACCAGTTAGCAGCTGCAACTGTATTAAATGCTGTTTTGCAAGGACTGAGTGACATTTGGCCCGGACGCTTAGAAATTGCTGGGTCAAATCTGGGAGATGTCTGGTTTCATCCAGCCGTTACTGATGACGGTTTGATACCTTTTCACAAACTATCTCAGTGGCTGAGTTATTCTCTACTTGAGCCTCTCCAAGAATTAGGTATACAAATAATCAACTTAGATGCTCTGACTGGATTACCAGAATATCGTAATGGCGGCTTATGCCTAGACTTGGGACTGATTAAGGGTAAACATTCAGATATTTTTACTGAACCTCAATCAGTAGCGTCCGAAGTTATCGTTGAATGGCGCGCCTTGACTGTCATTCTCCTAGATCGAATCGCCGCTACAGTCCGAGCCAAATTAGGTATGAGTAATGAGGAATTACCATTGGTAAAAATTTTGCAAGGAGGAACCTGGACAGCTGGACGAAAAATAGCTGCTCAACTCCGCACAGGTGGTATTCCTCCCATACAGATAGAAAGTGATGGCACAGTATTTTAGTTGTCATTGGTCAATGGATAGGGAACTCTTAACAGGGAACAGGGAATGGGTAACAAGTTCTTAAATTTTGAATTTTGTACGCCCTTGGCGTTCCCGAAGGGTATTTTGAATTGATGTATCCTCCGTGTCTCCCTTCCAGTCCCCAATCCCCAATCCCCAATCCCTAATCCCCAATCCCCAATCCCCAATCCCCAATCCCCAATCACTAACATGGGAAATCAAGTAATACTAATTGAGCATCCATTAATTCAGCACAAACTGACGCTGATGCGTAAGGTTGAAACCAGTACGGCAACATTTCGCTTTCTGTTGAAAGAAATTAGTATGTTGTTGGCATATGAGGTAACGCGAGATTTAAAGCTCAAATGTGAACTAATTCAAACACCTCTAGCTCAGATGAATGCTCCTGTGCTTGCATCAGACAAAAAGCTGGTGATCATTTCTATTCAACGAGCAGGACAGGGAATTTTGGACGGAATGCTAGAGCTGCTACCATCAGCACGAGTGGGACATATTGGTTTATACCGTGATCCCAAGACCTTGATTCCTGTAGAGTATTATTTCAAAGTCCCCCACGACATAGAAAAGC
The DNA here is from genome assembly GCF_041928655.1 of Pelatocladus sp. BLCC-F211. NCBI lineage: Bacteria > Bacillati > Cyanobacteriota > Cyanophyceae > Nostocales > Hapalosiphonaceae > Pelatocladus > Pelatocladus sp. BLCC-F211. The sequence goes on from NZ_JBHFLM010000087.1 coordinate 4,620, forward strand.
GAGATGTACTGGTAGTCGATCCGATGCTGGCTACTGGTAATTCTGCTGTCGCAGCAGTGGAAAGACTCAAATCAACCAATGCGCGATCGCTCAAGTTTGTTTGCTTACTTGCTGCGCCTGAAGGAATCGCACATTTCACTGAAGTACACCCCGATGTCCCTATATACACTGCGGCTATAGATGAAAAGTTGGATGTTCATGGCTACATTATTCCCGGATTAGGAGACGCCGGGGATAGATTATTTGGAACGAAGTGAAGTAGTCACGAAAACAAAGAGTGTAAGGATGTAGGAGTTTATGAAACGGTGATGACTCCATTAGACATCTGGTGAAAAATAATGTAGAGACGCGTAGCAAGATCCCGCAGTGTAATTTCGCGTCTCTACAAGGATTCTGGCTGACGCATATTTAATTATTGGAGATGTCTATTAGTTTTATAGTCATTAACTCATTGCTTTATTAAAAAACCTACACCCCTATACCCACTTGCAAATCAGAAGGAAAAAATTAGCTGTCATTTCTCATACCTTCTAATACATGCTTTGACAAGTTAATACGTATAATAAAAGCTTATTATGTATTCTATCTGCTTCTACATTCACAGGAAATTGCTGGTTTAAGATATTTATTTTTATACCTATAGTCTGCAATATTGCTGAATTAATGGTTTTTGTGATGAATATTTGGATACTATAACACTTTATTTATAACAGATGCTACGGTATTAGGTGTTGTTGAACTTAAAGTCAACAGGGTGTTCGTATTCACCAAAACTATGAATACTTGTTATCTATTTCATTATGTATTTATATTTGATTTGAGGCTTTTCTAATATAGGAAATTAATATGTCAGCACCGACAATTGGACAATTAGAGAGAGAAATTTCTAATCGTATTCGTTCTCTGTATAATGTTGAACTTGGGTTACGTCCTAGTAAAATTAATTGTCATTTTTTTCATGGAGAATTAGCAATTACTCTAGAAAATACTGTGAGTAAAATTGAGCAAATTTTGATTAAATCTGGTTCTGATATCCTGGCTGAACAAGTCAGAATCGATATAGACAGAATTATCGTTCCGCAAATTCAATATTTGGTTGAAGAAGTAATTGGTAAACCGGTTTTAGACCTAATTACCCACACAAATTTAACAACTGGTCGAACTGGTATGATTGTTTTTATAGGAAATTTGCCAGAAGTTCGCAATCCCCAAGCTATTCCCAAAGCTTATAAGAAAAAAGTAGCTGGCTCGAATAGCAATTGACGAGCCTCACTAGTTAATTTTTTTGCGCTGGTCTACATAGTTAGTTAAAAGGTTTAGTTAACACAATGTAATAGGCTCAGATGGCGGCGAAGACAAAATTCTATTTGTTGGAAATTGAAGGGTTTAGCTATACAATCAACAGCTCCGGTATTGAGAGCAGGATTTAAATCTTCTGTACTGCTTCCAGATGTTAACCCAATAATTGGTATTTGCTTGGTTTCTAAATTACGCTTGAGGTAATAAATAACTTGGATACTATTCAAGTCAGGCAGAACCATATCTAGAAAAATTAAATCTGGTTTATGAGTTTGCGCCATGATTAAAGCTCTTACCCCTTGTTTGGCACACATGCATGAAAATTGTAGTTTTTTAATATAGCTATTGAGAATTTCTAATTCATGTAGATTTGGCTCTACAACTAAAATCAATGGCTGCCTATTCATAAACATCAACAATCCCCACACATCTTAATTACATTTGAATAAATCTTCGTAACCAGGTGATTTTTTTTCACAAATGGGTACGAGGATTCCTCCAGGCGGCTATACTCTGTGCGGTCTGAACGGATTAACTCGTGTGTGACTGACTAGGTTGGGTATCTGCGCTAGTATTCAGGATAGAACACCACAAGCTAGTGGCAACACCAAGCAGATATAATGCTAATAATTGTATGTATAGTCAAGAGTTAGTTGATAAAAATTTATATTAGTACAGCTTTGCATCAAATTGTAACGTTTTTAGAAGCAAAGATACGTGGAGTCTGGAGTATATTTACAGAGAATTTGATACTAATTAATGAAATTCTATACTTAGGTATTTAATGATGAAACTAATCACTGTAGACAAAACGCTAGCCCATACAGTGAGTACGGGCTAGCGCTTTATATATATGTAACTTCTTGTTATTTTTAGGGTCTTTATTTTGCTGACCCCAATGTTATCTATACTTATGATCCCCTATTTTTGTAGCAAACAAAGTTTTTTTAATTTTTTCTTTAGATTTACTTTCCTGACTATTTGTGAAGCTTTGTAAATCTACGTTTTTTAGGGCTTATGGAAGCTCCCATGACTTCCGATACCCAAACTTCAAAGTTGCGGATTGGATGAGAGCGCAAAGCAACATCAGGATGAACAATTGGTTCAACCAAAATGGTAAACATTCCTAGACGATTACCAGCTAAGACATCGGTAAATAAGCGATCGCCAACCATTGCGACTTGTTTTGCAGGTAAGTTCATCGCACTGAGAGCGGCTCTAATCTTACGTCGCGACGGTTTAGCCGCGCCCAAGTAGTAAGGTAAATCCAAAGAACGAGCAATATTACCGATGCGGACTTCACTTAAGTTATTGCTGACAAGGTACAGGGTTGCTACCTGACGGATTTCCTGAACCCACTGTTGTAGTTCTGCCGAAGTCGATACTACTTTAATTGGTACTAATGTTTCATCTACATCCAACACCAGCCCTTTCAGCTCATATTGTTGGATGATGTCGGGTGTGAGATTCAACACTGAACCTTCCAAAATTAAATCAGGCTGTAAGAGTTTGTTCCAGCGCATAGTTTCGTTAGAAGTCAATGGTCAAGGGTTAATGGTCAATGGTCAATGGTCAATGGTCATTAGTAAATAACTCTTGACTATGGACACTAGATCATAGACACATTTTTATGAAATTTATGCAATAACTAAAACATTTGGCAAAAATCCTGCCAAATGTTGTAGCTCATAGCTAGTAATAATTAAAAATTCCTTATGTAGAAATTAAGCATTACCTTAGTTTTGTTTTGAATTTTTAATTTTATTCAACTTCATTAAACAAATGCTCTTCTAACAAAGGTTGCACTTGACGGAATTCTTCTGGAGAGAGTAATTCAGGTTTACCAGTTTTAGATATGCGTGCAAAAAATAGCAGTGGGTCGAGGGGAGTATAAATCGCATACTCCTGATCTTCATGGTAAAAGCTGGCTAGCAATTGTAATTGCTCTGGTTCTAAATCTGACTGTTCGTCTTCGATTTCTAAAGTGAACAGTTCTGATTCTTCTACTGGGGGTAATTCACCTGCGACAGTTAAAGCATAAGCTGTATTATTGAGGACTAGATTTTGTTCTGATAGCACAGCTTGGGCAGTGCTAAAAATTTGCTCGATAGTTGTATCATCTTCTACCAGAACAGCCTCTTCTTCTTCTTCCTCGCCTTGCCAAGCAAAGATTTCTACAGGTGAGTCAACCGGAAGTAGCAAAAAGTAGCCTTGTCCATCAACTTCGAGTGAATGCTCAATATAACATTCGAGCGATCGCCCTTTATCATCGCTCAAAGTAATAGTTCCAGCATGTTCGCGATCGTGTTCGTCAGAAAAATAAGAAAAAGACATAGCCGAGATATAAACTGTATGACTACCAGCTATTTTATAGATGGGGAGATGGGAATGGGATTAAGGATTAGGTATCAGAGATTGAGGATTGGGGATTGAAAATACCCGTTCCCCGTTCTCCGTTTTCCGTTCTCCGTTCCCTGGTTCCTTCAATTCTTTCCTACCTTGGCTGGTTAACAGATTTCAGAATATCATGCGACAAGCTATGCTTACTCAGCAGATAATTCTGTTGGTTGTAAGCTAGTTCGTCGTATATCCAACCATTGCTGTAATATTAAAGCTGCGGCCTTACGGTCAATCAAAGCTTTATGGCGTGATGGAGAACGGTTTTCAGCTAAGAGCAACTGCTCTGCTTGAAAAGAAGTTAATCGCTCGTCTACATACTCCACAGGTAAGTGCAGAGCTTTCCTTAGTCGTGTCGCAAACTTTTGCACTTGTTTGGCTTGGAATCCTAAAGAACCGTCCATTGAATAAGGTAAACCGACGACTAAAACTTCTACTTCTCGTTCTTTAATTAATTTTTGTATCTGTTCGACATCTTGCTGAAAAGATGTACGTTCGACAGTGGTAATTCCAGTGGCTATTAAGCCTAAGCGATCGCACCCCGCCACACCAATTCGTTTACGACCAACATCTAATCCTAAAGCAGAAACATATTTAGAACTAGAGTAAGACACAGAAGTGAAATTCCTGTCTTCTCCCCCGTGTCCCCCGTGTCCCCCGTCTCCCTTTTGTCCCTGTTCAATATCCACAGCACTACTCCTGCTGTCCATCAGCTGAATCTTGCTGACAAAATGGCTCTACAATGTGAGAGTTTTTGCTAGAAAAAGAAATATTTTCTTTTGATGGATTAGGTGGTGTTGATCTATCTGAAGAAGTTGGCTTATGTTGTGGTAGCCATGACATTCCTCCTGGTATGGGTTTGCGTGCAGGTTGCAAACCTTGTAGTACTTCAGGTAACTGAATTCCTTCCAGAGAGACAAATTTTGACTCTCGGACTTTATGCCACACCGAGCGAGACATAATCAGAGTGTGTTCTATCCGACTTGCTCCAATTTGTTCTAAATATTCTTCTCCCTCTGGTTGATAATCTGCCGAAGCTAGTTGCAAAGGTTGCTGGGGAAAATCTTGGGAAATGCGAGCAAGTTGAGTTAACAGTTCTGGATACAGCCAAGTATAGGCTGGGTGAACTGCCAGCGTCGCCATGTGTGGTTCTTCACCTTTACGGTCTAAAGTAATTTGAAAATAACCGATCGCGGCTTTACGTTGAGGCTCAAATACGTAACCACTGACCACTTCAGTTTTTGTCACCCATTGCTTCACAGCGTCAACCAAAGCACCAAACAGGTTGGTTTTAAAGTCATCAGTTTGCCGATCAAATACCTGGCGTACCAAAGGTGGCATTGATGCTGTATCTAATTGATATAGCAGTTGAGCATCAGCATTACTTATGGGTAGCATATTAGGCAAATCAGGGTTAATCTGTGCCAATTCAGCTAGCAGTTCTGGTTTAATTTCCCAATAGGTCATTTCAGCCAGACGCTGAAAACCATTTTGCCGATACAGCGCCAGTGCTTCTGTATCATTAATGTTAACTTCTAGTATCCAAGTACGAGCCTCTAAAATTGACTCAAAACAGTAACGCAAAAGCTGCGAACCAATTCCTTGCTTATCGGCAGCGCGTTCTAAGATTACCCGATCTACGCGCCAAGTGCTACGCGTACGATTGAATGGCGAGACTTGGATCATTCCTAAGAGCGATCGCCCCTGTTCTGCTACATATCCACAGAAAATATACTGTAGTGGATTTGGAAACCAACTTAAAAATCTCAACAATCCATACCAGCGGCGCAGCCATTGCATTTGCCGCATAGCAAAATCGGCTCCTTTTCTGGTTTTAGCAGCGAATGAATCCATAGCTATACGTCCAATACCATCCAAGTCTCGATGTTGGATAGGTCGGATGACAATGCTAAGATTCTTCTGAAGTAATGAAGTCATTTTCATTCGAGCCGCCATTGCGCCTTAATTAAACAGAAACAGAGGTACTGCTGCATTAATATTAACGGCTTTCCACCCCTTTCTATTGCTCCAAAAGAGTGATTTTCACAACTCAATATTAAAAAGCAGACTAGTTGATGACTACATTAGCCTGGACTCAACTAGTTCTGCTTTGATTTTAGTTAAATTTTATTGAAGATTTGTATGGATTTGAACTAGATAACTCGGCGAGAAATTTGTTTTTCAAAGTTTGCTTGAGTTTGATGGAGCAATTGCTCTCGACTGTCTACCTGTGTCTGCTTCAGCGTTGGAACCAGATTGCGAGCTTGCAGAGCCATGTGCATTTGGAGGTGGGCAACATATTCACTAAAGTCTTCTTCAACGACTACGCCTGTATCCTTGAGGAACTGTGATTCCATCGCCACTGTGTTCTCCTTTGTTTGTTAATCCCTATTAATCGATTCACATTTTCAAAACTTATCACATCGTTAAACTTCACTTCTTAATTTGCAATGAAGTTTAACTAAAAATAGTCCATGGTCAAGGGTCAAACAATTTTGGATTTTGGATTTTGGATTTATCTGTCCCCCTTGTCCCCTTGCTTTTATACTTAATATTTTTTATACAAACTTATTACTTAGTTAGTCGTAAGTTTGACAGCAAAATCATTTTTGCAATATTATTTAAGACTTAATTGATTAAAGTATAAAAATTAATTTTGGAATCCATAATTTATTTAACTCAATTAAGTACTCAAGGCTACAAATTCAGCCTTGTTGTACAGCAACAGTCACAAAATTAAGGTTAAAAAAATAACAATTAAAAGAGTTGGATATCGTCTCTATGACTCATAGCTACTGCGCTTACTAGTGCTGATTAATACTAATACACAAATGCCATTCTTCAGCTTTTTCAACCAAAGTCCTGAGCAACAAACTCACCGCCAAACAGTGGGACGCGGTGTGAAGTTGCAAGCGAGTTACTCAAAACTACCTTTAAGCCAAAGAATTATCATGCCGTTTATGCTGGTGTTCTTTAGCATTATGGTGGTAGCAGTAATTAGCTTTGCTTTTTGGTTTACCAGCGCCATGGAATACCAAATGAAAAATTCTGTTGCATCAGGTGCAGCAGTTATTTTGCAGGAGTTGCAAACAGAAACACAACACTTAGGTTCTTGGGTACAGTTGATAGCAGAGCGAAATGATCTGCGTACGGCGCTGGAACAGAAAAATACTCAGACACTGCTAAAAATATTAGTTTCACATCAGACTAAATTAAAACTAGACCTGATCAAGATTGTCAATCAAAATGGTGGAGTAGTGCTGGATTTCAGACAGCCAAAATTACAAAAGTCAAACTTAGAAGATCGAACAAGTATTTCTCAGGCACTTGCTGGGATGTATCCTTTAGATGTGGTGAATCTTCAAAAACAACGAGGACAAAAGCAGTTAGTTCTGGTGGGTACAGCTCCTATTAAGTCCAACGAAGAGGAAGTGATTGGTGCAATTGAAATTGGTATTCTCATCAATAACGAGTTACTCAAAAATCTGATCGCAGCTAAAGATGAATACTTGATTGCGTTAAACGAAGATAAAACGGTTGTTGTTTCTACACTCACAGCAGTCACAAATAAAAATTGGCAATTACCATCTACCAAGATTCCACCAACACGTATTTTGCTCACAAATAGGCAATACATTGCCAAAAGTATTTCAATCCAAGGATTGAGCAATACTTCTTTGACAGTTGTATTGCTAAAGTCGCTTGTTGATCTCAACCATACAGTACAGTACCTATGCTTAAGACTGTGGGGTTTTTTCGTTGTGGGGGGTTTGATTTGTACCTTGGTGGGTAAGAATATCGCATTGAATATTTCCGAACCTTTATTGACTGTAGCGAGAGTAGCTCAAAAAGCCACTCAAGAAGGAAATTTTGATTTACAGGCTCCTGTAACTAGAAATGATGAAATTGGAATTTTGGCTACTTCTCTCAACAGTTTGATTCGTCGAGTTGCAGAGTACACTCAAGAATTAGAACAAGCTCGTACAACTTTAGAAAAGCGAGTCGAAGAACGCACTAATCAACTTTTACAGAAAAATCAGGAATTAAATCTAGCTTACGATCAACTGAGTTACGCTATTCAAGAACTCCAGCAAACTCAAGCACAGTTGATTCAAACTGAAAAAATGTCTTCACTGGGTAATATGGTTGCGGGAGTTGCTCATGAAATCAATAATCCGATTAGTTTTATCTACGGTAATATTAGCTATGCTAAGGAATATATTGAAGAATTATTAGAATTATTGAATTTGTACAGAAACGAATATCCTCAACCGACTAGTGCAATTCAAAATTGTCTAGAACAGATAGAGCTAGATTATATTAGTCAAGATTTGCCCAAAATTTTAACCTCCATGAAAATGGGAGCGCAGAGAATTCGAGAAATTGTTTTGTCTTTAAGAAATTTCTCGCGCTTGGATGAATCTGAGAAGAAAGCTGTGAATATTCACGAAGGGATTGACAGTACTTTATTGATTCTCAATCATCGCCTGAAAGAAAAAATTCAAGTTGTCAAAGAATATGAAACATTGCCATCAGTTGAGTGTTACCCAGCACAATTAAATCAGGTATTTTTGAATCTTATTAGTAATGCAATTGATGCTTTAGAAGAGGCATTTTTTAATAAATTATCATCGGTAGATAATAAACTTAATCCCCAAATTTTAATTCATACTAACAAAGTTGCAGGGAATCGCATTGACGTAAGAATTACAGATAATGGTTGTGGAATTGAACCAAAAAATCAAGATAAAATTTTTGATCCCTTTTTCACTACGAAAGAGGTGGGTAAAGGGACTGGGTTAGGATTGTGGATTTGTTATCAGATTATTCAAAAGCATCAGGGTAAGATTGAAGTCAATTCTTTACTTGGCGAAGGAACTACTGTCACCGTGACGCTTCCGCTTCTGCAAAAAGCATAACAAAAAGCATAAGTAGTTGGACAAAATTAAATTTAGCTCGAAGTTTCTCGTTTCAACCTCGGAATTTCTCGTTTCAATCTATCAAAATCCAAACCAATCACAATCTGTCGTGGTGTATGGTCTATATTCGTTAGGAACTATATTTTTTTGACCAGCAAACTTCCTTCCGTAATAACCATCGTCAAAACCACGTGCAAATTCACCACCAGCGGTACGTGGTTTGTACGTATTACCCTTTTTAGCACTTTCACGCCCTTGACGGTAGCCATCGGCGTAAGCTTGAGGGTGATAGGCGGGATCTTCATCAACCAACCATTGAGTTATGGGATAGCAATAGTTTGGTTGATAAAAAGGATATATATGATGATAGTTGTAACGCCCATGAGCTTGAACTGATTGATTGTTGAAGAGAAAACTAGTAGCAGTTGTCAAAGCTACTAGACTTGTCATAATAATTTTGTTCATAATCTTAGTCTCCAGAGTTATGCAACTCCTGGTACTTTTAAGATATCGAGCAAAATATTTAATTGACATCACCTGTTAGGGTGAGCAAGAAAAATTTTAATTTGGAAAGGAAATAGTTAGCTAAATGATTGTATGAGGTTAATATTTTGCAGCCTTTGCCAGCAAAAATTGCTTCCACAAAAGTCACAGGAGATTATACAGTGAGTAGTCTGGGCAAAAAAAGGTTAGATGTTGCGATCGCCATCACCGCTTACGCTATGGGTGGTAGTGGTATTTCAGCTACGCCGACTCCTGGCGTAGAAATTCCCAAGCAGGTTGTTTTAACTGCTGCTGATATTGCGATGTACACTTCAATCTGGAAAACCTATTTTCAAGAAGAATTATCCAGCAAACAACTAACAGATATGCTGACAGAGTTAGGCTTAGTCACAGTTGCAGCCACAGGAACAGCTTACATTGTTTCAAAAGCAACGACAGCTATATTGTGTGAAATTACAGACTGGCTTGGTCCTGTTGGTTGGAGTGTAGGAGCTGCGATCGCAGGTTCTTTAACTGGTTTATTTGGTGCTACTTGGGCAGTATATTGCGATTATCTTTATCGTCAAAAAGAACCTCAAGCTGTGTAAGTTTGTTATTTGTCATTTGTCATTTGTCATTTGTCATTTGTTATTTGTCAATACAAAGGACCAATGACCAATGACCAATGACTTTTGATATTTTTTAAAACGCATCAACTTTATCTGTTTTTTCCCAAGGTAGTTCTAAATCATTTCTGCCTACATGACCATAAGCAGCTAATTGTCTGTAAAAACCACTTTTATGAATTGAAGGTAGAAATCTTAAATTAAATTCTTTGATGATTCCTGCCAAACGAAAATCAAAATTTGCTTCTAATATTTTTGTAATTTCTTCATCGGAAATTTTGCCTGTGCCAAAGGTTTCTACTTGAATACTGACTGGTCTGGCAATACCAATTGAGTAACTTAGTTGCACCTCACATTCATCAGCAATACCTGCTGCTACTACATTTTTAGCTGCATAACGAGCAGCATAGGCCCCTACTCTATCAATTCTAGTTGGGTCTTTGCCACTGAGGGCTGAACCACTATGTTGTGCATAGTCACCATAAGTATCTATGGCGTTTTTTCTACCTGTTAATCCAGAATGGACAGCAGGGCCACCCCTAATAAATTGTCCATCAGGATTAATAAATATTCTGGTTTTTTCATCTGGTTGAATTTCTTCAGTGGCAAATACTGGTTGAATTATTGTTTCGTAAATATCTGCATTAAGTTGTTGTAAATCAGGATATTTAGCTTTGTTTTGACTGGCAATAACTGTGAGGCTGTGAATTCTATAGGGGTGGCGATCGCGATATTCAACACCTACTTGAGTTTTGCCATCGGGAGTGAGATAAGAAAGTAGATTTTGACTCCTGACTTCACTAATTCGCTTTGCTAATTTGTGAGCTAACCAAATTGGTAAAGGCATCAAAACGGAAGTTTGATTGCAGGCAAAACCAAAAACTGTAGCTTGATTTTTAACAGGGATTTTCTCTATCTCTGCATCAGATAATTCCTGTTCACGAAAAGCATAAGTTTGATCTGCTGGCAATTCTGAAAGACTGGTCAAAATGCTGCAAGTTTTGCCATTAAATTCAGTATGCTCATAACCCACCTGATCAATTATTTTTCTAGCTACATTCGTAAAATCTACGTTAGCATTAGGTTCAAATCTACCTGCAATAAAGACAATACCTGTAGATACCGCACATTCTGTAATGATGCGAGCATAAGGGTCTTGCTGAAGAAAACGGTCTACGATCGCATCACTGATTTGATCGCAAAGTTTATCCGGATGTCCTTCTGTTACAGATTCTGATGTAAACATGAAGTCTTTTTTCATAATTAGTAAGTTGGTGAGAATAAATCAAACTATGCTAAGTAAGCTAAAATTATTGAAATAAGTTCGTCTCAAAAAAGGACTAAAGTCCTTACTACAAAACTAAAGGTTTGTAGGTTGGGTGTAGCGACAGCGAAACCCAACATTATAGTCTGGTTAATGTTGGGTTACACTCCGTTCCACCCAACCTACATAATGTCCTTTTTGAAAAACTCCTCTTTTCAAGATGGACGAGGTTT